>CAIXME010000719.1 GCA_903920425.1 uncultured Pirellula sp.
ATCCAGGCTAACACCATCTTCAAACTTGAGCATGAAGCGATCGGTGTTGAAATTGGTCAGGCCGTTATTGGAACCCGATCCACCGCCACTACCTGTACCAGTTGAACTCGTGCTTCCTACTCCACTACCAAAACCGTTTCCGATGATTCCGACATCGCTATAGAACAACGGATTGTGCGATGTTCCTTGCCATGTTTGGGTGGCATTTGCCAACGTGTCGTTTCCTTCGACACCCGCCGAAGCGCCATTGAAACTTGCTCGTCCGTCCTTACCGATGATCGTATTGTTGATGATACGAGCTTGTGGTTGCGGAGCTTCACCGAGGTTCAACTGGCGAATATCTAACGTGTTGGTATATCCATTGCCTGCGTCCTGCCATTGCAGATTCGCTACTCCCTCGAGGTAAACCGATGGACGGTTAAAGTACTCTGGGTAAGCAAAGGCACCAAACAAGGAATTGGCAGGTGCTGACGGATCTGGTCCTAGCAAGCTTTCTGCAATCGTCGCTTTTACAACTTGGGTCGTGCCGTTGCTAACCAGGATGCTGCTGAGAATCGAGTCTCGCAAAGCGTGCATGGTTTCGACAGCATTGGTTGCAAACGGCGTGCAGTTCGTGCAAGTCAGACGTTGGTAGAAACTTCCACCTGTATCTCGGTACCAAGCAATCGAACTGTCTTGGTTGTATCCGTTCCCTTCAACTTGACCGCTACCGGCAACTGGGTTACCTGTTCCGCCACCAGCGAGATCCTCAAACTCCAATCGGATTCGAGTTCGGTCCGAGTCGACTACGAGTACGTCACCGTCATCGATATAGGATCCGAAGTGCGTTACAGGTGGGTTGGTATTAACCAACGGATTATCATCTTCGGTCGGAACGATTTGCGGGGTGATCATCCAAATCGGTGTTTCACCTTGGATGACGACTCCACCTAATCCACCCTCTTCCAAAACGTTGTTTTGAACAACAATTCCCGGAACCAAACCACCTTGTACGCCGGTGTTTGGTTGCAACAAATTACGAACTGCTTGGGTTCCAACCAAGTTCGGTTTGTCTTGCATCAACTGCCGCGTGACTGGGTCGATGATATCACGAGGGTCTTGCAATCGACCTGGTGCTTCACTCCAAATACCGTAGTCGCGAGAATCGCGGATATAGCTGTTTTGGATGATGACCTGCGATTGCTCACGACGTGCGTTACGATCTGAAATGCCTTGATGCAAAATGGCTTGCACTGCACCGGCAGGATTCGTTGCTTGGACGCTTGCAAAGTATGCAATACCGTGCAGATTGATCTTCGGATCTCGTCCGGTTGAGCCAGTTACGATCCCGCTCGATGTGGCAGCTCGGATATTGCCTTGGAACTGAGCCTGAACTCCAGCGGAGTTGATCGCATCACGGATTGCACGTGCGACCACAAAGTTTGCATCCGCAGGAGTGTATCGAACAGCCACGTTGGAAACCCCAACCGTTGCATCGGTCGAGAATTCGAACGTCAGCGTCCGCCCACCATCGGAAAGGGTGAACTTGTCTCCTTCGGTGATGTTGGAACCAGCAGGTGCAACCAATGTCAACTGATCAGCCAGTCGATCGTTGGTATCATAAGACTTAGTAAGGATTGGAGATCCGGAAGCTTGCGAGTTAAAGAACTCGTCTCCCAATCGAATTTCCAATTGATAGTTGCCCGTTGTCACTGTCGTCGACGGTACCGCTACTGGGGTGTACGTCGAGTTCGCTTCTCCAGACAAGACGCGCGATCCATCCGCCAATTGGATCAGCACATTCGAAATTCGAGTGAGCGATGGATCGTCCGTTCGGGCACGGAATTCAATTCTCAGCTGGCTATCGCCTGCAAAATTGCTGATGTCCAGCAAAGCAGAAAGAGGTGCGCCGACAGTCAAAAGCGTAACGTTTGCGGGACGGTTTTGGTCTACCGTCGTTGCAAGCCATTGCTGTTGCCCCGTCGCATCGTTGACAATAAAGACATCCATTTGCCCTTGGAAGACTTCGTAATCGAACGCAACTTGTGGTGCATCAAAGAATGCATCGTAGGTCACCAACGAAAACTGTCGTGTGCTGACTACGTCCAATGGAACTTGGATAAAGTCGGTGGCCAATAGGATTTGCTCGATCCCAACGCCAATTTCTTCTCCACGCTCAGCAAAGCCAACGATTACGTTGCCAATTTGAGTGGAAGCTACATTGCTTCGGAAGATCAGCGACAATCCGTCTTGGCCAGCAAAGCTACGTGTTACGACGCCACCCGCTGCTGGACGAGCTGTGATTGTGTTCAACGGGATCTTCAACGTGTTGGTACCGCCAGCCAGCTGCAGCAAACTCAAGTCAGTCGAGCTAGCCACAGCGAATTCCGCACCGCTCGCTTCGCGAACGAATACTTCAAAAGTGGCACCTGCAGGCATGGTGTAATCGAGGTACAACGCTGGCAAGTCTGCAGCCGAGTAGCCGCCCAAGTCAAACGTCTTCAGAGACACCAACTGTCCGGTCGGTCCGACATTTCGGTTCGCAGGCAAGAAATTCTGAACGACCGGCGCAACTGCACTGGTGACGCCTTGAATGAACGACTCGTCCACAATCCGTCGAATGGAACTAATAGGCTTAGCCGACGAAGGATTGATAACCCGTGTTCGAGGCTGGTAGCCTGCGGACGAAATACCGACCAAGTAATTGCCTTCTGGCAATCCGATAGGCCCGATGTAAGCATCGCCATTGCCTGTCGAACCGCGACTCAAATCGGCAACATCATTGACCGAGAGCGGGCGACCTTGATCGTCCGACACGTTGCTCGAGTTGCTCGAATAGATGAGTCTGTATTGGTTTCCAAAGCTGGAGAACTCTTCGCGGAAAATGTTGATCGAGGTGTCTGGCCGATTCAATCCGTCGGCATAATCCATATCGAACACAACCGAAGCGAATCCACCATTGAGATTACCAACGAGGTCCTTCTGAGTGATTTCGAGGGCGTAGAAGTCGACATCCCGGTTGGAACTCAAAGTTCCTGCAACGCTGATCGCTCCCTTGGCGGTCTCTAGCAAGTTACCAACATATTGTGGTCGGTTTCCAGTTTGATTCTGGACGTTCGCATTGAAGAATCCATTGGTAACGCCGTTGCCGATGGCCACGCCGTTGTTCGCGTAGGTCTGTCCACTGGTTGCTAGACCAGCGGTAAAGGTCGAATCGTATCCTGGATCGCTTTCATCCTCACTCGATTCACCAATCAGCGGAGATTCACCTGGAAGCCCACGCAAATGGACGCCATTCATGGCGTAACGAATATCGGTATAGTTGACGGTGGAGCCAGCCCATTCTTGAGCTTCACGCAACCGAACTTGCAATTGATAAGGCCCCGAGCTCAAACCTGCGTTGGACGCATTGATGTTCGTGCTCGCACTTCGAACGCGAACGAAATAAGTGCTCGCATTTCCAGACGTTCCTGGCAAACGAACTCGCATACCAGGATCCAACGGGTTCGTTGTCCCATCTTCTTTGACCAATCCGCTGCTGGTCAATCGCGTGTTGGTCGATCGAGTCGCCAACGGATTGACTGCACTGCGTGCCATCAAACTCGATACAAACAGGAGCGATGGGTTAGTAGCTTCTGCCGTGCTGTTATCGCTGCGTGCGAGAAGTTCGCCATTCGCATTGAGCAGTTCCAATACCAAGTCGATGTTGTTTTCGGTGTAGTCGATATCAAGCCAAACTTCCGATCCCGACACACCCGTAAAGCTGTAGACGTCAACATCTTCACTTTGACTCAAGACACCATCGAGCACGAATCCCAGTCGGCTGTTTTCATCACCAGAGTTCGTATTCGCAGCTAGCCCACCGAGAACCTGAGCAGTCGCGGTGAAACCGTTTGGTCCAGGTGCAGCCGCCGAGAAATCTTCGCTTTCGAGAGAGTAGCTAACGTTTCGATCATTCGAGTATTGATCCAACAAGATCCCTCGCCAATCAGCGGCCTGTGGGATCGAACCAATACCATCGTTGTTGGTATCGGTCTGTGGCTTTCCATCTGGCTGCAATCCAGCTCCAACGGTATCGTCGAAGAGGCTAGTCAGGATAACAGGGAAGCCTGGTTGACCAACCAGTTGCAGCGTACCACCAACGCGGTCAGTTGCCGATGTGAGCTGACCGTTTGCTGTTAGACCCGCTCCAATGTTTCGATTGAAGTTCGATCCATAACCATCAAACTTGACTACGAGCGACTCGCTCGGAGCACTTTGAAGTCGCAGACCACCTTCGTGCTGGACGTTGCCAGTGAATATCTCGTTGTACACAACGTGCACTATGTCGGTATCGTCCCATACGCTGGCGGTTGTCAGCGTATCGCCGCGGATCTTCAATCCGTTTAGGTCGTTTCCATACAAACGATTTCCACGCAAAAGTGGGCCGCGGTTATTGGAGTACTTTGGCTCACGGTCCGCATCGCCAGTTTGGCGACCTGGATCCTGAATCACTTCATCTGTCATGCTGTTCGCATCGATGGTGATGGCACTGCCATCGTTGTTTCGGAATACGTTATCGATGATCGCAGGTTGAGCACCACGAACGAAAATGGTAGCGCGTTCATTGCTCAATCGACCGAACCGTGTTCCAGGACCTTGACCGCCAAAACCATCACCGTTGTTCTCGAACAAAGTGTTGGCAATGCGAGCATCGGCTTGGTTGATTTCAATCGTGTTGAAAGCCCGCAATGTGCTTTCCAAAACGGTCACGCCACCGGCGTAGGCAAAGCGAGAATAGTCGATGCTAAGGTGCGATGTTGGAGCAGCATAAATCCCACCCCAATCCCGCGGTGCTGGACCAGTCGCGTTGCGATTGTTGTTCGTATCGAACGTTCCACCCGCACCGACAGTGTCATCCAGTCGGCTAGTGAAGACGACAGGCAATCCGTCTGTGCCTTCTGCGATCAAATTCGCGCCGAACGTCACTTCAATGCGAGCAGCACCCAACTTGACCACGGAACCTGGATCGATAACCAAAGAACCGCTCAAGCGAGGACGAGTTACGCCAAAGCTTTCAGGTGACAACAGCATGCCGGCGGCAGCACCTGAATCGATAAACGATGTGATGTTCGAACTGGTGCTATCGCTCAACTCACCAACCAATTGATAAGGAGCTGTTCCACCGTTTGCACTACGATAAATGCGACGACCAGCATATCCTGCCAGCGTTGCAGGGATGTTATCCAATTGGATCGAACCAGTTCCGCTGATAGCGATAGCGGTAGTCGGTACCGATGCCAATCCCTCGCGTCCCCCTGCATCGACCATCACAATGCGGTACGTGAAGGAGCTGCCGTTAGTGAAATTGCCGCCGCTAACTTGGGTCAAAGTAACACCCGATACATCAGCTCGATCTCGGCTCAATGTGCCGCCAATCATCTGACCAATATCGAGGAATTCGCTCGTTGTACGATCGAGATTCGCAATCAGATCGTAAGGACCTGTTCCGCCGGATTGGCTGCGATAAAGCTTTCGCTCGAGATAATCACCGCTTGCCGATGGAAGACCTGCAATGGAGATTGCTGTCTGGTTACCTTGGAGATCAATGCTCATCGATGCGTTCGAAGGAACACTCTCGTAGCCATTGCGATCGACATAGGTCATCTTGTAGTTGTAGATGCCAGCAGAAAGGCTGCCACCCACTGTCGTACCCAACGATACCAATGCGATCGGCGGCGATGTGCTATCCAATAACGACCCACCTGACGCACCGGTAACGGTCAAATTATCCGTGATCACATGAACGATATCGATATCATCGAATCGACCTGGAACGGTCAAGCCGTTCGTATCCAGCTGAATGAACAAGCCGTTGATGGAGTTGTCAACAATTCGGTTGCGACGAATGTTTGGACCAACTCGATCGTAGTCGCTAGTGAACGCTCCGTTGATTTGGAAACGAGGTTCGTTGAAGTTAGTTTCTTCGAAACTGTTTGGCAGTGCGCTCATCGCCGCGCTGGCATTGCGCGAGATAAAGTTATCCAAAATCGTTGGACGAGTGCCAACCATCTCAATCGGATTAAAGACCCGAGCGATCGACTCTACCGTTACTGTACCGCCACCGTAACGAATGTCCGCATTGCTGATGTAATGCAGGAAGATCCCTTCGTTTTCAAGGTCGCGGCGGCCAGCCGATGCGTCAACATTTCTGCCAAGAGAAATACCACCCCAGTTTCCTGGAGCCGGCGTCGTTACTGGCGAATAGGTATCAAAACCGATGGTTTGATCCAACCATGATGTAAAGTAGACGCGTCCTTCAGCGGTCGCACCTGACGCAGTACGCAATGCATTTCCGTTGGAGTCCAACAACAACGGTGCTCCAAGGACTTGCAACGCTCCACCAGAGCGATCGATTCCCAAATTAGAGCTTCCAACCCCGATCCGTGCGCTGCGAAGCTTAAACACAGCCCCGGCGTCGATCATCGTGGTAACACCCTTGGGGATGTCCATGGTCACGCCGTCTGATAGTACCGAGCCAGGCAAGAGGCCAGCACCAATTTCGTAAGCGAAGTTATCGCCGACGGTTGCCAGATTACCGTCTTGGCCACCGTTTCCAACGATCCGAACGATGTCGCCAGGATGGGAAGCGCCAAAGGCATTGGCAACACCGGAAGCAGAAATATTATTGAACGGTTTCGCAAGGCTACCGTCCGCATTGGGACCTGCAGTCTTGTCGACGAATATGGTCTTTCCGGAAACATCGATCAAGAACAACGCTGGGTCGATCTCGATTGATCGTTCTCCGACAAGCCGAATGCTCGCTCCGTTTGCCGTTGCGGTAACACCCAACTGTACTCGATTGTTGATTGCCGATGCGAGTGCGGCAGCCAAACCATTGGCAATAGTCGCGTTCGTGTACGGAATCTGGATATTACCAGGCGTCACGCTAAAGTCGCTATCAAATTCGAAGATCGTTTTTGCGCCAGAAGCACCAGTTACCGTAACCGTGCGACCTTCGATCGCAGAGCTTCCACCCGCATTGAACGTCAATTGACGATCAAGTGGTCTTGTTTGGAACCAGAAATCGTAGGTTCCACCAGCGGCACCGTCTGCGTCGCCGTCAAACCCAACAGCCACGCCGCCGGCAGCGTTTCCTACGACGTCTTGAATGTTATTGTTGGCATCCACAGCGGATCGGAACGAAACTCGCAACTCATAGTTGCCCTGAGATTGTCCACCGAATCCAGTATCCTTGATCGCACCGTTATAAACATCGTTGCCGCTTGCGCTGACGCCGATGAAGTAAACACCTGTTTCCAATGTTCGTGTGAGGAACGAGTCTTGGCTAAAGTAGTCATCGTTCTGAGCAATCAGGTCGATACTTCCGCCCGTCAGAACGACTGGGTTTTGTGTCAAGACGTTCTTGCCAACCTTCGTGTTGGCGGCTCCTTGATCGAGCCTTACTCGGACCAATGAGCTTGCTGCTGGGGAGGTCTGAATAACGTCGATAATGTCTTGAACAGTGCTTTCCGAACCTGGAGTCGTGTTCAAGTCGATGCTGATCGCGTTCGGGAATGTCAGAACCGATGGCTTAACTCCCACTCCTCGATCAGATTGGGTGAAGAACACTTGCAACTGATTACCTTGAGCGCCCGAGCGAACAGCTTCAAATCGAAGCGCGAGAGCAGCACTGGATCCCATACGGGTGCTAGCGGACGCTTGCGTTTGTCGGAACAGATCCACGTTCGTGTTTAGTGAACTGCTGTTCGAAAGTCGTTGCGCGTAGGTTTCGATCGTCAAATCACCAACGCGGTCTTGGAGACTTACCTCAAATCGGTATAGATCGATGTCGGACCCATCTGGCCGATGCAAATATTGGGCGTGCAAGATATCTTGGTTGCCCGGCAAAATCGGCTCATACTTTTCATCGCTTGCTGTCAACTGAACATCATTGATGTCGGTCAACGGCGCAGATCCAGCCATGAAGGTTGGATCCAAACGCATCAACGTGGTTTCAGGCAAATCGCCAGCGTGTTGGAGTCCCAACACCATGCCGACGGAAGCGGCCATTGCTCGCGAGTAACTCGCAGCGTACTCGGTACCCCAAGTGTTCGTTGCCGATAGAACGATCAACGAGTTTTGGAAAGTTCGGTCGATTCGAACGCCAAAGTTCGTCTCGTTTTGGAACTGCGTTCCCGCAACACCTCGAATGCCGGTAACCGGTCCCGATGCGATGGTAAGTCCCAGATCCGCGGTTTCCACGAATTGGACGCCGATGTACTTGGACCAAAGCGATAGAACTTCTCGAGTCCGAGTCTTTTGCTCTTCGCTGATAACGTTGTTTAACGGAATGCCGGTGTTGGTGACCGCGTATGTTTGACGGAAATTGTAGTAGATCGTCGTAATGCCATCGGTCGCATCTGCGCCGAATACCGGATTGACGTGGTCTTCAAATCCGCCAACCAAGTTCTGCGCTAGATTTCTATGAGCAGCATCATCGCTCGCTCCAGGCAAATCGAGAGCAAACTTCTGTGGGTCGATAGACGACGATAGAACCAAGCTCGATTGCGGCGTTACGGAAGAGCCGATCGCTCCGATGTTCATCGCCGTATCAAAAGTGCTTCCCAAACCGAACAGGGTCAGAGGCGAGTAAGACAAATCGCGATTACCGACGACGGTGGTGCGATTGCTGCCTGGTTCAAACTCGACACCAACGATCGCGGAAGCCTCTGGCGAAATGACGATCGCGTCAACTACTTCTTGCGCCGTTACGCTTGGCCCGCCAATGTTGATAAATACCGTCTTGCTCGTTGGTGTAACCACGGTGCTAACCGATGGCCCGGCTGTTCCGGTGTTGGTCACAACGATCTGAATGCCATTACCTGCCTCACCAACTTCCTTGGCTGTGAAACGCAGCTTAACACCACCATTGGTGTTGAGATCCGTGATCACGGTCGCAGCGGACTCAAGCCGGACCGGAGCCATCGGTCGGCTCTCTCTCGTACCAATTCTCAAACGGAATGTCGCTGGGCCAGATGTCGCGTTCGGGAGATTGTTAATGTCCGAATCGAACTTGAGGGTGGCCGTATTCGCAGCAGCATTATAGGTAACCGTGCGAGGCGCGAAGTACTGATCATCGGTATTACGAACGGTGTCGTCGGTAAAGATCAGCTGGTAGAAATCAGGATTCTCAACGGAGCGAGCGGTTGGACCTGTAGGACCATTTTCGACTAGTAGCTTGTCCGAATCAAAGTAGACAACGATCGTATCGCGTTGCTGTCTCAGCACGCCATCTACGCGTGTGACAGGTTGCGGAACAACGGCCGTAACTTGAGGGCCGAGATCGAGACGGAAATCAATCGTTTCTTTACGGGACCGAGGATCGGTCGGGGTAAACAACGGTCCAGGCACACCGCCTGTTGGAACATTGCGAAGTCCAACGATTCCAAGTCCAGCATCATCGAACCCGAACACTTCGATGCGATAGTTATCGTCGATCAAATTCTCTGCAAAGCGAACCGTGACTTCATTTTGGTCCGGGCTCTGTCCAACAAGAACCGAACCAGGCACAACAACGATGTCGTTATCCAGATTGAGGCGGACAGAGGTATTCAAGCCTGCATTGGTACTTGTGACAGTCGAACCGACCAAAGCCGACCCGAGTCCGCCATTGACGGCCGCCTTTACGACACCCGACGTATTGATAGCGGCGACCAACTGATCGGCCGAGATCGGTGTCTTGGGCAACGTCACGGTCAACGTGCTCGTCGCGCTGTTCAACGAGACCGTTGGACTCGTCAGAGTACCACTGACTCCCTGCTGAGCCAGATTGACGGTGTAGGATTTGCCAATCTCGTTGGAGGTCAACAGCAAGTTGACTTTGCCAAGAGTCCCCAGATCGCTCTGAGCAGACGGCAGACCGAACGTTCCGTCACCACCTGATCGCTTGATCTGAATACCAGCCAGCGTGGCAGGGTCGATCACAGCGGCATCATTGAATCGGAATTTCAACTCGCGCGGGGACTGAACCAAGTTCTCATTGTTATCCAACAGATCACTGTTGTTCGGTTGGATGCCAATCAGCTGTGGCCCAACAGCCATCAGTTGGCGATTCTCTAGGTTTTCCAGCAAGTGTCGGCGCAAATCGACGCGTTTTCTTTCATTGCCCCTCGCAGTAGCGCGAGAATTGGATTGGATAGAATTCTTGTTGCGAAACCAGCGGATGGCCATAACCAACCCTCAGTGCAAAGGAAACCAGGAACCCCCCGCAGGTAACAATACCGCGAGATTGTGAAACGAGGCGATCACAGACATCGCAACAAGGCGGAAAAAGCCGCCGTTATTGCACATCAGTCATGTGAACACTCGTTTTCGAGTATAATTAGGTAGGATTTGGATGCAAATCTGCGCTTCAAGCCGACGCGAATCGGACTGCAAAATCGGACCCAAACCACCCTAAAGAATGGGTCGAATCTGTTCGATCGCGACGGAAAAGAGGCGACTTTTAGCCAATTCCATACCTCAACGAGCGTCTCGAACCTCAGAACACGACGGTTTTGCGGCCTTTGACGTCGTTTTGGATGTAGATTGTATCGAAAGGTTCCGAACCACATGGGTGGATTTCCAAGTCTTGAAGAAATCGAAAAAAATTGCAGAGAATTTCGTTTCGTAGTCCTCTACCACCGCCTTCCTGACTCGGACGAACGAAAATCTCACTGGGACCTGCTGATGGAATCTCCCGCTCCAGGCGCGGACCAACTCATCGCTTTTGCCGTATCGGCCCCTCCAGAAGAGTGGAAGGGAACCCGAGCTGCCGATCGATTGCCCGACCATCGCTCCATTTACCTGACCTACGAAGGACCAATTTCAGGCAACAGAGGGGATGTTCACCGCCTGATGGCTGGGATCGTTCGGTGGATTCACTTCTCACCCACCGAAATGCAAATCGAGCTTCGCTCGCCAATCCTGGATTGCCGTGTCGAACTGCGGATGGACAGGCCCAGTTCTGAGCCAACAGGCACCTGGCAAATGACCACCTGCTGTTCTACTGGCAACAGAGAGCGAGAACTTCCACCAGCCTAGGCTGCGAGCGCCGAGCCCTGAGGATTGGCCCGTTCCGCGGTTGCCAATGGATGAAATGGCGACTTGCGCGTATCATGGGTGCGTGTTTTCCTTTTGACGACTTCTACCACATTTTTCCACCTAACCTCCTATGTCGACCGCACCCGCCGTTGCCAAACCTGCCACCGATTCGTCAGATCCCTATTTCCAGGAGCTTTTCGCCGAACGCATTGGCGGACTGAGCTACGGGAAGGGAAACGAGATTTACAAATTTGAGAAGATCAAGCGGGCAAAGCGAAAGGCTCTGGCGGACTTCCCAACCCGCGGACTCCTCGACTTCGGCATTGGCGAAAACGATTCGATGGCGGACGTTACTGTGCGCGATCAGATGGCCAAGGAAGTCAATCGCCCGGAAAACCGGGGATACATGGACAATGGAATTGCTGAGTACAAACAAGCCGTCAGCCGATTCATGAAACGGGAGTTCTCGGTTGAACTCGATCCCGTTACTCAAGTCAACCATTGCATCGGCAGCAAAACAGCACTCTCCATGCTGCCGGCCTGCTTTATTAACCCCGGCGATGTCACGATGATGACAGTCCCTGGTTATCCCGTAGCTGGAACGCACACCAAGTACTACGGAGGCACCGTTTATAGGCTGCCATTGCTCGCCGAAAACAATTTCTTCCCTGACTTTTCCCAAGTGACCGATGAGACTTGGGAAAGAACGAAGATGTTGGTGCTCAACTATCCCAACAGCCCGACCGGCCAAGTTGCGACTAAAGAGTTCTATGCACGCATGATCGAACTGGCCCACGAAAAGCAGTTCATCATCGTCCAAGATGCTGCCCACATCTTGCTGTCATTCCGCGACAAACCGCTCAGCTTCCTGCAAATGCCCGGCGCGATGGACGTGGGAGTAGAGGTCCATTCGATGAGCAAAGGGTTCGACATGATCGGATGGCGCATCGGTTGGGTTTGTGGAAACGCCAAGATTGTCCAGGCGTTCTCCGATGTCAAAGACAATTGTGATAGTGGTCAGTTTGGAGCAATCCAACGATCCGCCATTACCGCCCTCGACACCCCCGAAATCCCCAAGCGGATCAACGCAAAATATCGTCGCCGTTTGGAAAAACTGGTTGCTTGCCTGCGAGATTGTGGCTTCACCTGCGACGTGCCAGGAGGCAGCTATTTCCTTTACACCAAATCTCCAAAAGGAATCGTCGGTGGGCCGCAATTCAGCAACGCCGAAGAAGCATCCCAGTATTTCATCACCCAGCACTCCATGGTTACGGTTCCCTGGGATGATGCAGGTAGCTTTTTGCGATTCTCGGTCACCTACGAAGCGAATGACGAGGCTGCCGAAGATGCGATGATGGCAGAAACGCGACGACGCATAGGTTCCTTGTCGCTCGCGTTTTAACTCGCATGAGCATTACGCGCGTCCTCCAACCTTATGTCTGTTGCCTCGGAAACCCCGTCGCCGGAAACCCGACTCAATTTGTGATGTACCGCGCCGCTAGGAATAGCGGCGCCGATTGGCGATTCTTTACATCGCAAGTTGCCGTCGACCAGTTTGAGATCGCATTCCGAGGTGTTCAAGCGTTGGGTCTGGATGGGGTTGCAATCTTGGATCCATTTCAAGAGACGGCGATTCCGCTTCTGGAAAGTGTCACGGAATCAGCATTGAGTCTGGGACGCGTCAATGTCGCTCGATCCGATGGCAATTCCTGGCTGGGTGACAATACGCTCGGAACCGCCATTTGCAACTGCATCGAAGCAAAAACCACACCACAAGGTTCGATTGCCCCGGTCATCGTGATTGGCAATCCTCAAGTTGCAAAGGCTGTTCGACTCGCATCCCCCCTGTTCTCTCAAGCGACCGTTGCCTTGCAGTATTCGAACGCGAATGGTTCCACTACCAACAAGACACCGGCAATTACGCAGGAGTCAGATACCGTTGCGGAAACCCAACCGCATGCCGCTAGTAATACATTATCGTCCGAGACCCTCGACGACTATTGCGATCGCGATGGACGAGTTGGTTCACTCGTTTTTTGCGAGCTCCCCACGCCGGCACAACTAAAGCGATTGATTCCTTTGAAGCAGGTTGAGAATTCCTGCTGCATTCTTTTGGGATCCCACTCGGAAAAACAATTACGCCCGATCCGGGAATGGCTTACGACCAAGTCCATACGGTTTGTCGAACCGGTAGATTTCATGGCATTCCAATCCGCTGCGGACTTTCATTTCTGGACGGGAATCTGGCCTTCAGTTGAACAGATCCGCGATTCCCTCGAAGAATACCTGCAGTGGTAGAATCCCCTCGGTAACCATGCAATAGCTACAATAGGGCCTTGTCCAAGCCCTCTCTAACTACGCTTGCTGCAAGAGAAAGAACCGTTGCCATGGAGCTGGTACGCCCCAACTTTGCGATCGATATCTCGATAGTGAACAACAACACGGCGCTACGTCTGGTATGCATTTCGCTCGCTTGCCTTTTGGCCTCACGATCAGTCTCTGCGTTCGACTCTTCGACAGACTACGGTCGCGACATTCGCCCCATCATGACCAAGTACTGCGTCGGATGCCATAACGAGCAGACGAACGAATCGGACATCCAGCTCCAAAGCTTGGAAAAAATACGCCAAACAACGGCGGACGGAAGCATCGTCTTACCCAAGCATTCGGCCGAGTCGAGACTCTACCAACTCGTTGCCCGCACCGCGGAGCCCGCCATGCCACCCGCCGGCGAGCCCGGTCCGAGCGATGACGAACTCAGACTGATCGCAAAGTGGATTGACGAGGGGTTGCCCGGATCCGACGCAGCCATACCACTGAAACATCGATTACAAGTACCCACCATCCAGCCCAAAGGTGACACATCCAAGCAAATCAGTTCCATCGGTCTGCTAGGAAACCACTCGTTGCTCGTCGGCCGTTACAACGGGCTGCACCTGGTGATCGACCAATGGTCGCAGCGAATACCGATCGACGCAATCGGCAAAGTCACCCAAATAAGAGCCTCATCCAACGGCAGGTTCACCACCATCGTATCAGGAGTACCTGGCGTTGGCGGCCAAGTGAACATCTTGGAACAAGTGCCCGGCTCGACGCATCCAAAGCTTGTCAGGACGATCGAGGGCCATTCCGACACGATCTACGCTGGCGTACTAAGCCCCGACGGTACGTTGCTGGCGACCGCAGGCTATGATCGGACCATCTTCCTCTGGGATGCGCACAACGGAACGTTATTGAGAAAACTACAAGGCCATAACGGTGCAGTTTATGATCTGGATTTCGATGCCAGTGGGTGTGTGCTGGTCAGCGCTAGCGCTGACGAAACCATAAAAGTATGGCGAGTCGATAACGGAGAGCGACTCGATACGTTCGGACAATGCGAAGCGGAACAATATGCGGTTCGATTTGACTCGGTTCGCAATCGAATCATCGCAGCAGGTGGTGATAAACGAATTCGGGTCTGGTCGCTAGCCTCTATGGAAAAGCCAGCAGTCAGCCCAATGATCCATTCCGTCTTTGCGCACGAAGCGCCCGTCACGCATATCGCGTTGTCCGCCGACGCTAGCTTGCTCGCCACCGCTAGCGAAGACTTGCAAGTCAAGCTTTGGATCGCAAACGACATTGCGCCTTTTGGACAGGTCACCCAGTTGGACGATTGCCCATCAGGATTGCTGTGGGATGAATCCCATCATCACCTCGTCGCATCTTCCCAAAGCGGACAACTGATCAGAATGCCGTCAGACAAACTCCCATCCCAACTTCGATCCGCGGGCGATAATGAAATCAACAGTTCGATGGGCGGCATAAATGCACCGAAGGAAAATCTCCAGGAGCTCGACGAGGTTTCTGCTCCCCATCGATTGAACAACCCACAACCCCTTCCCATCCATTGCGTCGTAAAAGGAACCATCAGTATCGGAGACATGGAGGGCCAAGATGCTGGGGACTGGTATTCCATCGAAGCCAATGCGGGAGAAACATGTGTTCTCCAAATCAATGCCAGCCAAAGCGGTTCTCCGTTGGACAGCCATATTGAAGTCTTAAGCGAGGCAGGTGAGCCCATCCTAAGAACCCGTCTACAAGCGACGAGGGAATCCTATTTTACTTTTCGGGGTAAGGACTCAAGCTTGGCTGACGATTTTCGCGTCCATCGCTGGGAAGACATGGAACTCAACGAATTGCTGTTTGCTGGTGGAGAAGTCGTCAAACTTTGGCTCTACCCCAGAGGGCCGGATTCAGGCTTCAAGACCTATCCGGGATTCGGCAGTCGCGTCACCTACTTTGATACCACTGCGACAACACATGCCTTGAATGAGCCGGTTTGGATCGTCAAAGAGTTAGCGGACTCGGCCCCTGCGTACCCAAATGGCCTTCCGGTTTTTCCCATTTATTATGCCAATGATGACGATGCGAATCGCAGGCTGGGCAAAGACAGCCTTTTGACTTTTACGCCGAAGTCCAAAGGGCGATATCTCGTTCGCGTTCGTGACGTTCGCGGACAGTCCGGTGAAAACTATCATTACTCGCTCCGCATCGCGAGGCCGAACCCCCGCTTTGATTTCAAAATAGAACAAAAGGAAATCACGCTTCGACCTGGAGTTGGAACCGAATTCAGCTTGATCGTTAGCCGACACGACGGCTGCGATGGAGAGATTCAAGTCGATGTAAAAGGACTGCCTGATGGCGTCTCATGGAACGCGCCTTTGGTTATCGAGGCCGGTCAGAATCGAGCCATTGCGTCGCTTCAATCCCCCAAGGACCTCGCTGAAAAGACACAAGAAACGAAAATCAAAGTCCAGTGCAAGTCACTCTCAAACGACGGCGCGGCCATTTCGAGCGATGATCAAGAGTTGATTCTCAAGGTGAACGGCAAGCCTACGATGCCAGTCAAAATTGTAGCGCCAGGTCAGACTGCCGAATCACCACCCCTAAGGGAATTGACCATCCGTCCAGGTGAAACCATCTCCGCGATGATTGTGATTGAGAGAGGAGATTTGCAGGGCGACATCGCCTTTGGCGGAGACGACAGCGGTCGCAATTTACCTCATGGGTGCTTTGTGGATAACATCGGGCTTAGTGGCCTACTGATACCAGCAGGCGAGTCGACTCGTGAATTCTTCATCACGGCTTCACCGATCACAAAACCTCAATCGCGACCTTTCCACTTGAGAGCCAATGTCGAAGGGAACCCAACGACATTGCCCGTTCTTCTGCATGTTGTACCCAAGTAAAACCTATGGTGAGAATGGGTACAACTCGATCTTTTCCTGTTCGACAGTGTTGCACTACCGAGCGACGAACGACTTGAGTGCATCCAACACGTCGAGCATTTGCTTTTGACTGACGTCAACCCATTGGCTTGACCGGTGACGTACGATGCTCAACTTGAATTGCTCGAGCGCGTCGGCAACATCCGGTGGCAAGTTAGGAAGTCCAGCAAACGGATTGCCTAATTCCTTGCTCGCGTCGAAGGATTCTTGTTCGAATCCTGGATCATTGTCATTGGATTGCGATCCTGATGGTTCGTCGTTTTCGTCTCCGAAATCAGGGCCTTCGGACAATGGACCACTTGCTTCGATGCGATCCTTTTCTTCACGGTCTTCTTCGCTCTCCGACTCGGCTGTCAGCGCATCGTAATCGTCATCAACCTCCGAAGTGATCAACTCTTCGTCCTTCGGCGCATGCTGTGGGTCGCCACCACTGGCTTCCCATCTCATTTTTCGCATTTCTGAAATGCTCCAACGGCTACGCATGGCACCTTCGAGCCAGAGTTCGGCATCATCCCAGTCGATGGCGGCTAGGAAGTGGCTCCAATAGAGTCCAGGAAAACTGGTGGAGGTTTGACCGAATCGCTCATAGACGCGTCGAAGTCGTCCAACATGCTGGCTTGTGACCGCACCGACTTGCTTGCACCAAGTCTCATCGCTGAAGGTGGCGGGAGTTGCTCCTGCAGCAATCAAAGCAGAACGCCACTCGGAAATAATCTTACCTTTTTCCCAATTGGTCTGGCTGATCAGCGTGTTCCACTGACCGACAAACGGCTCGGTTACCGTTTGCGATTCCGCGTCCAAAACCGATACGGATACTTGGCTTTCCGCAGTCTCGTTGCCTACTACCGCGTTTTCAACTGGGGACAAAAATACAGGAGGTGGTGTCATATGCAATCGTTGCGAGAGTTCAGAAACATTACCATTGTCACCGGTTCGGATGGCGAAATGTACCGCGAACCGGGGCATGAGAGTATCGCATGCAAACAGGATCACCAATGTCTCAGTCGATGGTTCTGACATGAATGATTTGCAAACCGATCAGGCCGTGTCACTTAGGGAATATTTTCGGGCTTCCATCACCTGCAACGACTGATTTCGGTATGTGCATAACTCGTTGATGGATTGCTATGCGCTAGCCTGCCAAAGAACCGCGGCCGAACATTCCTACAAATCACACCGCTTGGAGCAACATGGGATATTGTTCTGAATACATGGACTGCAAAAAGAAATCCGCGCAGGCAAAATGAACGATTCCACAAACCTTGAGCTCACATTCAGAGATACTTTTCATAGAGTGCTCGATGCATTCCACGATAACGGTTGCACGCTTCCTCTAACTCCGGACCGTTATGCAGCTTTAGCACATACGCAAGCCGAGACAGCTCAATCTCGGAAGAGGGTAGATCGTGACGAGCAAGCGTATTCATGAGCCGCAATCCCGATTCGACTCCGCGCAAAAAGTTGTAGCCATCTCTCAACGTGTCCGCGTCGGTCGATTCGATCAAACCATGCAAACGCAGCCGTTCAATCGCCTCAAGCGTGCCATTGACCAGTAAGTCTTCATTGTCAGCTAGGTGCTCCAAAATGAGGAGGTGCACAAGAGTTTCAACATCCATCGTCCCCCCCTTTCCACGCTTGAGGTTTCGCTCCCCCGCGGACTCCTCTAATCTCTTTCTTTCGCTGAGCACCAATTCTTTGTCTTCTCCGGTCCACATCCGAGTTTTGAGGATGGTTCTGATGGACAAGTGTACTTCCTGCTGAAAATCGGGGTCACCCACAATGCAACGCGCATTGCAAAGCTGCTGTCTTTGGAGGGCCAAACCCGGTGTATTGCAAAAGAACCGATGTATTTCTTCGAGACTCCATGCAAGTGTCGTGTTGCGATTGGGCGAAACGAGCCAGTTCTTGGTTTCGTATAACCGCCCGGACCGACCAACTCGATTTGCAACTTGAGAGACTTTTTGCGCTAGCTGATGAAAGAAATACTCTGCGGCGATAGGTTCATGATGACGAATGGCCCCAAAGGGCTTCGTCGTCCCCTCTTGGTCATAGAGAAAGAGCAGTGAAACATCGCTATGGTAATTTGGTTCACGCCCCCCCAATTTACCCATCGCAACCACAGCGAATCGACATGCATCATTGTCGGCTTTTGTTGGGACGCCAAAACGCTTTACCAGGAGACTGTACTGCGTGTGAACGGTTTGCTGCAAACATACATCCGCGATATCGGCCAATGCTCGGTGCGTATCTGCAATGCTTTCCTTGCCGAGAATATCGCGAACGCCAACGTTGAGATGCCTCGCGTTTTTGAATGAGTGAACGATTGGGTCGATATCGTCCGCGCCCCGACAAAGCTCGTGCAACATTTTTCCTAACTGCTGCTCGGTAGGCAATCGATTCAGCATGAGCGAGTCCAATAGCTCATCGATCATGCCTGGATTGCTGGTCAAGATACCGATCAGATACGGACTCGCTCCGCACAAGCGAACATACAGATCGAGAGATGGCTCGTGAACACTAAACAACTCCCACAAGACACCTTTTCCCCCAAGCGATCTGCACGTAATTGCTAGATTCTCTAGCGTCAAATCGGGATCCGGTGTCTTGCTAATCTTCTCTAACAAGCGGGCAGCAATGATCGAAAGAAAATGTCGACATCGTCGAGTCGACAACATGGTAACCTCTTCGCGCGACAGCTCCATCAAGAATCGATACGCAGCGTTGGGCCGTTTGAACCGGTATTTTGCCAGTATTTGATCTACCCACTCAGGCTTGGGGTTGGGATCCAGGATGAGGTCCGTCTCTTCCGATGCCTGACTCTCATCCGCGAAAACGTCGCCACGCAAGTGATCTCGAATTTGCTTGACGCGATCCCAGGAGTCGCTCAACTCCACCTGCGAGGGCGCATTGGACGCCAAAAGGTTGCTGCCTAACATGGTGCTGCGATGGCGGTCTAGCGGTTGGCTAACTTGGATTGCGAATATGGCCTGGTAGAATCGGGTGTATGCCATTGCAAGGATCGATTTTTCCTGCTCCGTTAAACACCCTGACTTTGCCAGCTCGTCCATCGCAAGGACGGTGTTGCCAACGCGCAGCCCCTCAAGCTCCCCACCGTTTGTCCACTGCAAAAAATGGATCAGGAACTCGATTTCTTTCTTCCAGCTTTGCAGGATCTCTAAACTCCGTGACGACACGTCGGGCAGCAATGGCTCAAGCGATTTTTCATCGCGATCAAACTTGCGTTTCAACGCACCAATGCCGGCGATGTCCGCTCGGGTCAGATACCGGCTGTAAACAAGCGAAGGTAACTCTTCCAGATACCTCGCTGCCAACAGGGGGTCTCCAGCCACATAGCGAGACTTGATCAAAGCGAGCCGCTGCCATGTCCGACCATGGTTTTCAATAGATTGAATCCAACGCCGATAATCCTGAATGGCCAGCCGTGGTTCAACGGATTCATCACCCGTATTGAGCGGCAACAGGACTTCGTAACCAAGCCCTTCGGGACTGGACACCCAGTCGATCGTGCGCTCCACCAATCGCAACAGTTCATCTTGCCAGTATGCCCGGCGCGGATCGTCCAACAATTCGTCCGCATCGCGCAGAACAACAAGCTCGATGGTGCCCTCCAGTTCAAGCTCTTGCCCACCCAACGCACCGACACCAATGAAACACAATCCGTGCGACAAATCCCGAATCGCTGCCGACCTCGCTTTATTGTCTAAATGCCTTTCGGCGTTTGCAGCATAAAATGCGGCCGCAATCCCAGCATCAGCGATCCACGCAAATTGTTGGGCAGCCACGTGCAACGGCATGTCATGCAAACCGACCGCGCAGATGACTCTCAGCGTCTCGCGTTTCCGAAATCGATTGAGACACGCTAGAACTTGAGACTCATCGTCTAAATGCTGAATCTCGCTGATCAACGTGTCTTTCAAATGGTCGGGGTCTACTGCTTGCCCAGCACTCAACCGCAACCAATCAAAACTATCAGGATCCGATACCAACCACGCCACAGCGCTGGTATCCATCGACAGAATCTGCAGCAAAGACGGCAACGCATCGCGATCGCGATCCAGAAACACCACAAAACTCGTTGGAGTACGTACGTTATCCAAGAAGCGAACCAAAAATGGCAAGCCTCGTTTCAAGTTCGGCTGCTGCGTGACCAGCGGCAATAATTGCAAGATTAGGCTCTCTTGCAAATCCGTATCTACAGCAATCGCCAACAATCGAGCAACATCGCCGCGTTCCGATTCGGAAAGCAAACTCTCTAGCTGAGCACGTGGATGGTTCGGATGGGCTGGGTTCGAATTGGAGATGGTCGAATCGACGTGAGTCAAAGGAAAACCTGGCAGTGGATGTGCGATTGGATACGAAATCTCGTCCATTTCGAGATGCTTTCATCGTAACCGAATTCGACTGCTTTTTATACGGAGCTCCGCCTCCCTCGCCGCGTTGAAAACGGCACTGGCGCGACTTACTCGACCAAAGTCCCCCCAGACGGGATTCCAAATCCTGCTTGCGATCAAGCAATTGGCAATGAATTTTCCAAGATCGTACGCCATCCAACGATCAACAGTCCGGGATTCATGTTGGCAGTCGAATCCTCTTTCGTCCGTACGAGGGAGGTGCGTTTGCTATAATCCGCGGATGCCCGATCGGTCATACGTTTTGCCGGTCGAATTGTGTTAC
>CAIXME010000720.1 GCA_903920425.1 uncultured Pirellula sp.
AACCGTAATTTATTTGCAACACATCAAAGCGGCGGCTGCTGCAGAGTTGATCAAGAGCGTCATTGCTGGTGAGCAAGCTGCTGGCGGTGGCGGTGGTGGATTGCTGGGGGATGTCGCATCGAGCGTGCTCGGCGGCGGCGGGATTTTCGGAAGCCTCTTCGGTGGTGGCGGTAGCTCTGGTGCATCGTCGGGTACGACCGGGGATAGCGTAAGTGGTGAAGTATCCTTGATCCCTGATCCGCGATTGAATGCCCTTTGGGTTCAGGCGAACTCGATGGACATGCAACTCGTTGAGCAATTGGTGGAGCTCATTGATCGTGCGGATAGTCCAATCCTCAATCAGACACGTGGCGTGCCTCAGATTATCTACGTCGACAATACACCTGTGGCTGACGTCGAAGCGACCGTAAAGCAAGTCTTCGCAGATCGTATCGCTCAACCGGCAGCAGCTGCAGCGCAACGACAACCGTCCCCTCAAGAGTTCATCGAGGCTTTGCGGGGCGGCGGAGGTGGTGGACGTCGTGGCGGTTCAGGTCAAAGCGAACTGAAGGAGCTGACCATGACCGTTAGCTCGGACAAGAAAAACAATGCATTGATCGTGGTTGCGCCGCCAAGTCTGTTTAATGAAGTCGAAGCTCTCGTCAAGCAGATGGATGAGGCCGCTGGAGATACCGAAGAGAGCATCGTGGTTCTACCGATTGGTGGTGAAATCAATTCCACCATTATGCAGTCGGCGTTGAAGTCGGTTTTTGGAGCGTCGGCCAATACCAATACAACCAGCTCCAGTGGATCCTCTTCGACGACGTCGACCAATACCAATGCTGGCGGAGGAATGGGGGGCGGGAATCCCGCCGATTTCTTCCAGCAGTTTCGTAACCGAGGCGGTGCAGGAGGCGGAGGCGGGTTCCCAGGTGCTGGTGGTTTCCGTGGCGGTCAAGGGGGAGGTTTCCCCGGTGGATTTCAAGGTGGTGGATTCCCAGGTGGTGGGTTTCAGGGAGGCGGTCGAGGAGGGCAGGGAGGCGGATTTCCCGGCTTCGGTGGAGCTGGTGGCGGCGGAAACGGCGGCGGAAATCGCGGCGGTAACCGGAACCGCGGCAACTAAATTGCGGTTTCGAAACGGCTCAATCTCTATATAAACAATTCCATGATTACTGAAGCTGGCGAAATACTGTTACGAAGAGGATTGATCGACCGCGATCAACTGCAGCAATCCCGCGCGTCCGCCAATGGCGGTGGGATCATTGACAGCATCGTCAAAAACGGATTTGCAAAAGAAGAGGATGCGTTGCGGGCGGTGGCCGATGAGTTCGGTCTCGACTTTATTGATCTTCGCGAAGCCGAAGTCGACCTGAGTTTGTTGCAGACATTCCCGCTGAAGCTCATTTATCGGCACGCTTTGTTTCCAGTAAAACTAGAGAATGGTCAACTGTTTGTCGCGACCAGTAACCCGCTCGATCTTTATCCGCTTGACGAAGCGGCGGCGGCTACGGGGTTGGCGGTTGTTCCTCTCGTTGCAGAGAAGATCGAGTTAGCGAAGCTCGTCAAAAAGCACTTGGGCGTGGGTAGCGAAACAGTCGAAGGATTGTTGGCTGCACGCTCGGATGAGGAAACCGAGATCGAGTTGCTCGAGAAGATCGAGGCCGATGGAAGCGAAATGAGCGAATTGGCTCAAGAAGCTTCGGTTGTTCGGCTTGTTAATGAGCTCTTGGTAGAAGCCATCGATACGCGTGCTAGTGACGTGCACATGGAGTCCCAAGCATCGGGACTTGTCGTACGCTATCGGATCGACGGTATTCTTCATACTCAAGCGGTTCCACCCGAAATCAATCGATTTCAAGCTGCCATCATCTCGCGTTTGAAGATTATGGCGCACTTGAATATCGCGGAGAAGCGGCTGCCCCAAGACGGCCGTATCAAGCTGCGAGTGCACGGCCGAGAAATCGACATCCGGTTATCCGTGATACCCATGATCCACGGCGAAAGCTTGGTAATGCGTATTCTCGATAAGGGATCGATGAAATTTGATTTGCGCAGTTTGGGGATGGGTGAAGCCACGTACAAGCTGTTCAGCGAACTGATTCGTTTACCGCACGGGATCATTTTGGTTACGGGTCCAACCGGTTCAGGGAAAACGACTACGTTGTACAGTTCGCTGCTGGAAATCAAATCTCCCGAAAACAAGATTATCACCACGGAAGATCCTGTTGAGTATCAGCTGGATGGTATCAACCAGATTCAAGTGCATACCAAGATTGGGTTGACCTTCGCCGCGTCCTTGCGAAGTATTTTGCGGCATGACCCTGACATTGTTCTGGTCGGTGAAATTCGGGATGCTGAGACAGCTGAGAATGCGATCCAAGCCTCGCTGACAGGCCACACGGTATTCAGCACATTGCACACGAATGACGCTGCGGGTGCGTTCACTCGTATTGTTGATATGGGAATCGAGCCATTTTTGGTAGCCAGCACGGTGGAAGGAATCATGGCGCAGCGTCTTG
Organism: uncultured Pirellula sp.; assembly: GCA_903920425.1. Lineage (GTDB taxonomy): Bacteria > Planctomycetota > Planctomycetia > Pirellulales > Pirellulaceae > JBKCUI01. The sequence goes on from CAIXME010000720.1 coordinate 2,499, forward strand.
TTCGGAGACTGTGTCCCGAATGCAAGCAAGCGTACCATCCTACGCATGAAGATGTTCCCCGTGATTTCCCTTGGGAGAAATTGGATAGCAAACCACTTTACCGTGCGACAGGTTGTCGTGCGTGCCGGAATTTGGGTTATGCGGGTCGGTTTGGGATTTATGAGCTACTGGCGACGACCGAAGAGGTGCGGCAGCTAGCGCATGATCGGTCCAGCAGCTATGAGATCAAGAAAGCAGCATTGCGCGGCGGTATGATGACGTTGCGAGATGATGCGTTCCGAAAAGCGATCGAAGGAACAACGAGTATCGATGAAGTGCTTCGCGCGACCAAAGGTGATTCGCTTGTATAAGAGTTCGCCCCATGCCTGATTTTGCATACGTTGCCCGAGATATGTCCGGAAAGTCGTTGGCTGGCACCATTGCTGCTGCCAATGCTCGCGATGCGGCTGCGCAGTTGGGAGCCAAGTCGTTGTTCCCGATATCCATCTCGGTGAACAAAGGATCGCAAGTAAAAGCTACGCGTCGCGTTGCCGGCGCACAGATGGCGAGTTTTTATAGCCAGCTCGCTTCGTTGCTGCGTAGCGGCGTACCAATGCTCCGGGCATTGAGTGTGTTATCGACCCAGTCCGGTTCTAGCCGTACACTTCGCAATGCGGTCAGTGAGATCAAAAGCAAGGTCGAAGAAGGTGAAGCTCTTGGCGAAGCGATGGCTCGCTATCCTCGGATATTCAACGAGATGGCCATCAACATGGTCAGGGCGGGCAGCGAAGGTGGATTCTTGGAAGACGCGTTAGAGCGAGTCGGTGGATTCGTCGAGCAGCAGGAAGAGATGAAGGGCAAGACAGTCAGTGCTCTGGCCTATCCTCTATTTGTGATGTCGGTGGGTGTGATTGTCGTTTCGGTGCTGCTGGTTGTTTTCGTTCCGCAATTCGAAGGCGTTTTTGCTGGGATGCGAAAGAAGGGCTCACTGCCACAGGCTACCGAGATCCTGTTGGCGCTCAGCGCCATCGTCCAGAATTGGTGGTGGGCAGTTTTGGGAGGGGTGGCGGCAATCGGATTGGCAATCAATCAATATCTCAAAACAAATGGTGGCAAACGCAATGCGGACTTGCTCAAAATCAAGACCCCGCTCATCGGGGGTGTGTTTCTGAACCTTGCTGTTTCGAGATTTTGCCGTGTTCTCGGAACTTTGCTGCAGAACGGGGTTCCTTTACTACGGTCGTTAGAAATCAGTCGGCAAGCGGCGGGGAACGTCATTTTGTCGGAATCGATTGCGGCAGCCAGCGAGGAAATCACCGCCGGTGAGCGATTGGCCAAGCAATTGGAGAAGAGTGGACACTTTCCGCAGACGGTTGTAGAAATGATTTCTGTCGCGGAGGAGTCCAATAGTCTCGATCGCGTGTTAGTAACGATATCAGAAAACTTGGAACGCTCGACGTTTCGCCGTTTGGAAACGGTCGTTCGTCTGTTAGAACCTGTCATGCTGCTGATTTTGGCAAGCATGGTGATGTTTGTTGTTATGGCGCTCATGCTCCCGATTATCAGCGGTGCTGGTGCCTAATCATTCCCGAAAAAAATTGAACTGTAAAAGCAATTGAAGGAGTTTTGAAATGAAAAGAAGACCATTGTCCCGACGTCGTTTGCGCATCGGTTTTACGTTGATGGAAGTTCTCTTGGTGATGGTCATCTTGGTTGTGGTCGCTGGGTTTGCTATCCGCAACTTGGCAGCTACACAGGAAAGCACTCGAAAGCAGCAAGCCAAGATTATGGCTAGCACGCTGTCCACTTCGCTAAAGGAATACCAATTGCAGGTTGGAACATTGCCGTCGTCTCTCGATGCGTTGCATGTTCAGCCAAGCGATTTGCAAGATGCGAGCATGTGGGTGCAAAAACTTGAGAAGCCAGTACCCCTGGATCCGTGGGGTAAGGCGTACGAGTACAAGCCAAACGGCACGAGCTTTACCATTTCCAGCATGGGGCCAGACGGTCAGTCTGGAACCGCGGACGATGTCACTCCTTAATTGAGTATCGGCAATGCCATGATCCATCGACAAAACCACTCTCGACGAGCATTCACTTTGCTCGAGATGTTGCTCGTTTTGGCGATCATGGTTGCGATAGCCGGGATTGCCATTCCGACTTTCGACTCGATGGTGACAAGCCGTCGACTTTCTCAATCGATTACCCAACTGCAAAACGAGTTCATGGCTGCGAGAGTAACAGCCATGCGAACGGGGCAGGCGCAGGTCTTGCGGGCTACTTTGCAGGGGAGCGAATATTCTATTTCCCCTTGGTTAGGTGGGACTGAGGATCAAGACGCATCCGCTGGCGCAACGATCATGTCTTCAAGCGGACAGATCGTTCAAACAGAATCGGGAACGGGAGGCAGTGTCCTCACGAGTGCGGTTGATCTCGAGGGTGAAACGAAAGAGCTCAGCGAGGGGATACAGTTTTCTGCGATTGAGACCCTCATCGACTCCCGAAATGCCAATGAGATACAAAAGTCAGGTGAGTCCGTCCCGACAGCAGGTTCTTCGGTAGGGCAAAGCGGCCTTTCCTCGCCGCTGCTTTTGTATCCGGACGGATCTACGACCACCGCACAAATCATTTTGGTGGATCCGCAAGGGAGACGTATGGCATTGCAGGTTCGCGGTGTCACGGGGCAGTTGCGTGCGGTTCGGTTGACGTCCATCGAACCCAATCCCGCCAAACCCTAGGAAGAGAGTTGCAGAATGTCTATCGCTAGGTCAAACAGGTTGCGCGAGAGTCGAAAATGGAAAGCACCACGACAATGTGGACTATCCCTTTTGGAGGTGATACTGGCGTTGACCATTTTGGCAATCTCGGTTGCCTTGCTATCGCAAGTCACACGCCAATCGACCGACAATGGATTGATGGCTCAAAGGCTTGCGACGGCGCAAATGCTCTGCGAATCCAAGATGTCGGAAGTATTGGCCGGGGCTATTCCGTTGACTCCAGGCTCGTGGACCGCCATTACGGACACAACTCGGACCGGTAGCTGGTATTACCAAATTCAAACCGAGACAGCGCAGCGCAAGGACATGATCGGCGTTCGGCTGAGCATATCTGACAATCCTAATACCACGACTGAGAACCCAGAGCTTTATTTTTTGGTGCGTTGGATGATCGATCCAAGTCTGGGGCTTGATTCGCTACCTGAGTCCACATCGGGTACGGCCTCGGGCGGTGCAACGGGTGGTTCTACATCCGGTGCGGCTAGCGCGGGAGGTGTGCAGTGATACTTTGCCGCAGTGAACACGCTATAGGGCGTCGCAATCGGGGCCAACGTGCGGGCTTCACGCTGATGGAGCTTTTGTTGGCGTTGGGGTTGGCCGCGGTGGTTGCGGGCATGATGGGCAGCTTGATCCAGATCTACTTGATCAACCAAGAAAAAGGCCAAGATAGCGTTCGCCAGGCCCAACTTGCTCGTGCCATTCTGAACATGATTTCCGAAGACGTGCGCACGGTTGTTCGGCCACAAACATTTGACGCGAGCGGTCTGGAGCAATTGCTCGCAAGCGATACAGGGAGCGGTGGCGGTTCGGGCGGTGCTCAAGCGGGCGGTGCTCAAGCGGGTGCAAGCCCAGCGGCAGGTGGATCATCATCTCCCTCCACGCAAGGAAGTGCAGGCGCGGCGTCTAGTAGCGGCGCGAGTGCATCGGCCGCAGGTGGTGGAACTACGGAGGCAAGTGCGGTGGCGACACCCATGCCACCTGGTATTTATGGAACAAGTACTTCCATAGAAATCGACGTCAGCAGATTGCCTCGACCTGATGAATATTTCCCTCAGTTAAGCGACCCTACGACAGGGGCATTGGGGGATATGCCGAGTGACATCAAAACAGTCGGATACTACGTGCAAACACCGCAAAGCGATGGCGTGCTCGACCCGTTGGCAACCTTGACGCAGAACCAAACAGTGATCGGTTCGGACGTAGTCGCGCCCGCCAATGGCGGACTGGTAAGACGTTCTATTGACCGCGCTGTTACCCAGTATGCTTACGACATGGGGAATAGCAGTCAATTGCTCAAAACAGGACAGCTCGTTGCACCTGAGGTTCTAGCCTTAGAATTTCAGTACTTCGATGGAACAAGCTGGATGACCGAATGGGATGGCAGCAAACAGGGCTTGCCTCACGTCGTCAAAATCACGATCGCTATGCAACGTGGTTCCTTTGTGAGGAGCAATCCGCTGGATCCCGGAATCGCAATTTCTGCACTGACGTCCAGCATGATGCAAGAATACGGTGTCGAGGTTTTTTCGACCAACACGATTATTCCAGGCGCGCAATTGTTGGTTGCCCCTGCGGGGACAACAGCAACTGGGTCTGCTGATACAGGGATGGGGGCATTAGGACTATGACAATGAGAAAAAACGTTTGCCGAAGAGATCATAAGAGCGAATTGTCTCATTCGAAACGCAAAGCCTTTTTGCTTTTGGCGGTCTTGTTGGTGTTGGCTGCTGTAACACTGGCCGCCCTGGCGTTTTCTCAGTCCATGTTGATCGGGCACGAAGAGTCACGGCTTGCTGGTGACTCCATTCAAGCTAGGTATGCAGCCGATTCGGGGATAGATGCTGCTAGGTTGTTTTTGGCTTCGAGTCGTCAGTTACGGGACGTAGCAGGTGGCACGTACAGCAATCCGAATACATTTCAGGCGATCTCGGTTGCATCTGGTAGAGATCCACTGAATGTCTGCAACTATACGTTGGTTGCACCGGACATGAATGAGGAGGGGCAATACTCAGGCGTTCGGTTTGGTTTGCATAATGAATCCGCACGGCTAAATGTGAATGCGCTCCCTGTTATCGATAGCAAAATGTCGATTGCACAAGTGATGCAACAAGTGGGGGGAGCGGACCTTGCTGCGTTGGGGGGAGCGAGTTTGGGTGGAGCAACGGGTGGTTCCGGTGCTGGTGCCAGTGCCATGTCGGGTGCCATGGGGGGATCGTCCTCTGCGTCGGGAATGAGTTCAACGGGTGGCGTTGGGCGTTCCTTGCTGATGGCCTTACCTGGTATGACGGAAGATATTGCCGATGCGATCTTGGATTTTATCGATTCCGATGACGACATTCGCGAGTATGGAGCCGAGCGAGATTACTATGCCCAGTTGCCAGTCCCTTACGCGCCCGTCAACGGACCGTTGCAATCCATCGAGCAGTTGTTGTTAGTAAAGGGTGTTACGCCGCAATTGCTATTTGGATTAGATCAAAATCGCAATGGGGTACTCGAGACATCGGAGACTGCTTCTGCGGCTCAAAATGGCTTAGCCAGCGGTGCATCTGCATCGTCGGGCGCGGGATCAACAGCTAGTTCGGGGAGTTCCTCTGAGACAGCGACAGCGGATCTCGGGTGGGCGATCTACTTGACGCTCTACTCCAAGGAAAAGAATGTTTCAGCAGATGGCAGCCCTCGCATTAATATCAACAGCTCGGATCTCGCAACGTTGCAAACGGATCTGGCTGCGGCTGTTGGAGAAGATCTGGCGACGTTCATCATTGCCTATCGAGTTAACAGCGGAAACGGCGGCGCGCAGGGCGGTCAAGCGGCTGCAGGTGGTCAAGCTGCTGGCGGCGGCAATGCAGCCGGTGGTGGCGGTGCAGGAGGCGGCCAGCAAGGCGGTGGTAGGCCGGGTGGTGGACAAGGTGGCGGACAAGGTGGTGGAAGACCGGGAGGCGGCCAAGGTGGCGGCGGTCAGGGTGGAGGTCCCGGCGGCGGTGGCCCAGCTGGAGGGCAAGGCGGCGGCCAGGGTGGCAGAGGCGGCCGCGTCAATTTTGCGTTGAATGCAATGGAAGCGAATCCGTTCCTGATGGTTTCATTTTTACAGCAGCGAGGGGGCGGAGCGCCGGGTGCGAATGGTTTCGGTGGTCAAACAACTCCTGGTCAACC
>CAIXME010000721.1 GCA_903920425.1 uncultured Pirellula sp.
ACAAACGCAATTAGATGCATTTCGCGATGGGCGTTGGTACTGCATCCAACGATCAACGAGAGAGATCGTAATCTCACAAAATACAAACTGAGCTCTTTTGACTGCTCTGCATTTGGATTGCGATAGTCCGTGAGGCTGGCGTACAGCAGAACCAATGTATGCCCAATGCACGGGGGGCAGCGGCAATGGATCTCGTTAGAGAGCATTGCTCCTAGGGTTCAATTCTTTCCATTGGTCTCACAGACGCCAGAGATTGCCACCCTCGTACAATGGATACTAAAGCCGTCGGTTTTTGCTTTCCAAGCAGAACTCGGTTACACTTTGCAAAAAATCGGCAATCGCAGCTACCGTAGTCATCGAGTTTCTTCATCGCATATGGCCCGCTCACGCATCTGATTACACTGCGAATGTTCCATACTCCCGCCAGTTTGTTGTATCGACTGAAAACTCCTGCGGAGGTAGTTGCTTGGGAACGATTTATTGAACTGTATACACCGCTTCTATTCCATTGGGCGAGTCAACTCGGATATCAGGAATCGGATGGTGCGGACCTCGTTCAAGACGTTTTCATTATTCTTTGGCGTAAATTGCCCGAGTTCGAATACGACCCTTCAAAGAGTTTTCATGCCTGGTTGAAGACGTTGTTTATGAATCGATTTCGAACCCTTCAAAGAAATCGCGACCTTCGTCACTTGCCCCTTGTCGATCATGAACCGTTGGAAAACATGCAGGATGCCGGCATGGATGCGGAGGAATCGCGATACCTCATTCGGCAAGTATTTCGCTTGATCGAACGCGACTTTCCTCTGTTGCATCAGCAAGTTTTCCGAGCTTACGTTTTGCAGGAACGACCAGCAGAAGAGGTTGCTCTGCTTTACGAAGTCGGGATTGGTACGGTCTACGGCATTAAATCGAAGGTACTCAGCCGGCTCAGGCTGGAAATGAGAAATTGGATTGACGGAGTTTCGAATTGAGAATTTTTGTGGAAGAACTTGGCCTTTCGAGCGTACTAAATGGGAAGACCTTCTTAGAGCTTTTTGCGTTCGCACGTTAGTTTGGCAAAATCCATGAACAAGACAAACAATTGCCCATCCAATAGCGAACTAGCCGAGTTCTTTGATGGTCGTTTGGAAGGCACTACGCTCGCGCAGATTGCAGATCATCTTGAGTCCTGCTCGTGGTGTCAGGGAACCCTTCGGACGCTTACGTCAACCGACACACTTGTAGAATCGCTGCGTGGTGGATCAACAGCAATTGAACATGCAGCCAATCGCTTGCCGGAATCGCTGTTGAGCAAGTTGCAGCAGATACCAATGTCGGAATCGGGCTTGGGGTATTCCAACAGCAATTCTGATCTTCAAAGTCATCCCTTTACTGACGAATCAAGCAGCATCGTCCTTCCAGTGGGCCATCCAACTCGGGACGGACTGATTGCTCATTATCGGATACTTGAATTATTGGCCAGGGGTGGAATGGGGGAAGTGTACAGGGCCCAAGACACGCAACTGCATCGCCCGGTCGCTCTCAAAGTGATGTTGCCTATTATCGCCGCAGACCCTTCTGCAAAGGATCGCTTTTTGAGAGAAGCGCGAGCCGCGGCTGGCTTAACCAGCGATCACATTGTCAAGGTGTACCATGTTGGTGAGGATGCGGGTTTGCCTTTCATCGCCACGGAATTGCTACAGGGGCAGTCGCTCGAAGCAGCGATTCGAACTGGCCAAAAGTTCTCAGTCAACGATGTGATCCGAATCGCACGCGAGACACTAAAGGGGCTTGCTGTGGCGCATGCGAGCGGGATCGTTCATCGAGATATCAAACCTGCCAATCTCTGGCTAGAGACAACTGGTTCCAATTGCTTTCGAGTCAAGATATTGGACTTTGGATTAGCACGAGCTGATTTGGATCAAAGCCAACTGACACATGCAAGCGCGATTGTGGGGACCCCTGCATTCATGCCACCCGAGCAAGCTCGGGGAAGCAAGGCGATCAATGCTAGATCGGATTTGTTTTCCGTCGGTTGCGTTTTGTATTTGCTCTGCACCG
>CAIXME010000722.1 GCA_903920425.1 uncultured Pirellula sp.
CGGCATCGAACATTGCAACGCCTGTGAACAGCAGGATGGCGCAACCAACCGCATGCAAACTTCTTATCAGGCTCGCGATCATGCCTCACCAACTTTCGTTCGCGTTGCGTTGGGTCGCGTTGAAGATGGGATTTCGCTCCAAGATTCCAAGCAACCGATCGCAGCCGGTCTAGCTAGCATGTCCAGGGATGCGGCAGCGTCAACGCGGACGGGCGTCTTGAAGGTACCAAAAAACAGCAGGAAACACGAAATAACAGATCGCACGAAAAGACCTTCGGGGGTAATCAAAAATCGGTTGGAGACTGGTGCAATTGCAGTCCAGTCTGAGGAGGGGAAAGGCGGGATGGCAGGGGCGGTGTCTTGGGCCTAAAAGGGATCTTTTGGATCGCATCCATTCAGCCCTTATGGGCGACACTCCATATTGTAGCCTGTTTAGGCTCGATCAGGTTAGGGAATACAATTCAATATTTGATGCGTCTGTGCTTAAATGTGTAATTGGGTTTCTTTAAAATCATCTCTTTAGAAATGGTGATATTTCTTCTTAACTGACGTGGAGTTATACGATGGCGGTGAAAGGCGAAAAAGAATCAGCGATCCTGGTTGTTGTGGACGGTGCTCGTCTTTGGATGGCCAAGGATCTGAATGATGATATTTGCTTGACGATAGTCGCCCTCGCGTCTGAGGATCCCGCAAATTGGGAAGAAGCGAAAAGTGCTTGGTCTCGTTACCGAACTCGGCTGATAAGCGAGTCTATCGATGCGTTTCCGTTCGAAGAAACCGATCGCGAGCACGCGTTGACTTCGTTGAGAGCGGCTCCCATTTGGTTCGCGATCGATTTTCCGCACCATCGCGTTTTCATCCATGGTATGACGATGGAGGTGGGACGCGATGCAGTGTTGGCCGCCGAAGTTGATGACTCAAGTGAGAAGCCATCGCCTTTGAGTATTCACTTGCCACCGTGGTGGGAGATGCATGAAGACGCATCCGCTGATCACGTTTTTCAGCCTCGTTCGTCACCGGTGGTTAAACCCTACGTCGATCGCGAGGTGCTGTACGGAGACGCATTCCTGGAAGACATCGCTAATCGAATCCTCTCGGTAGTTGCTAGCTTGGAATGGCGAGAAAGCAATGCAGATAAAGACGAAAGTGCTCGCCATCCATTTACCGTTCAAGTGCACCGCGATTGGCTCATGACAACTCGAACAGACTTGGGAGGTCGTATGCCTCGACAGTTGCTGCACGGGGCAAGAAACTGGCTCGGTCTGCTAACCGATTCGCAAAGCATTCGCATAATGAACGGCGAACCGATAGTTGCACTTCCTGTCGATTGGTCAGGATTTGAAACGGCTCCGATTGGTAGCCAAGAGATGATTCTCTATTTTGATCTATGTCGCGAAGTGATCCAAGCAGGTTGGTTCTGGTGCGCAACCGAGGCCGAAGTTGGGCCAAATGGAGTAGGATCTGCATCGCTGGCGCCGCTAATCGAATTTCTGCGTTCGGTGAAAGACAACTGGCTATCTAGTCCTTTCGAAGGTGGAGCACCTCCTGCTTCCCTAATCGAATACGATCGTCGGCGGGTGCCTTGTGGCACAGGCACAGCGATCGAAGGGATCGAGGATGAACCAGTGAGCGGCCATGTTATTGATTGCGATTGTCCGATTTGCGAGATGATGGCCGAGGGTATGTTCGGAATCGGATTCACCAGTCTCGATGGACATCAATTGGATTCGGACGACGAGTTCGCATTTTCTATGGCGGAGACTCAAGAGGAATGGGAAAAACAGCTTCAAGAGTATGCTGACTTTAGTTATGCGATGAATCAAAAGAGTACTGACCACGACGCGGATGATGAGCTCGAGGATGTCTACGCATCGGCCTGGTCTGGAATCCAGACCGACGAACAACTGCCAGGAGACAAAAGTGGGTTTCTGAAGAAGGCGTTCATGGTTGCCGAGATCATCTCTTGTCTTAAGGAGGTCGATGCGCCAAGTCATGAGATCCAGGGGCTCAATGAGTGTTTTGCAAACTATCGTCGCAGCGAAGGGGATCAACGCTTACTGGCTGCATCTCAATTCAAGGAAAACTTGCAAACACTCGCGGATCGTTATCCTAGTCTCGTATCCAAATCGGCGGACTTGCAAAGTCGGGTCGACGAGTCAGCCCGAAGTGCTGTTTGCGACGACACAGATCCTGATGCTCCTTTTTAGTGTTTTAGGGACATGCTGAATCGAGTGGCCGCAACGTGTCGAGGTTATCTTGGGACCGATTAGGTTAGATTGTTCTCGATCGTTGGTGCCGACGAAATAATGGGTGCCGACTTGATAATGGGTGCTGCGAGCCCAGAAGCGAATAGCGACGAACGCTAAAAAAAGGTTCCAAAAGAATCAAAGGCTGCGATTCCCGATTTTTGATAGATTTTCGTGTAAGGGTTTAGGGTTTTCTGAGTGAAACTCTTTAGGAGCATCCCATGCCAGAGTTTCCCGAAACCGACCACAGCTTGATTGATCGTGCTAAAAACATGACCGATGGGGCTTCGTGGCTGGAGTTTGTCGGGATTTATCAGCCGGTGGTGTACCGTATGGCCCGTCGGCGCGGTATGCAGGATGCGGACGCGCTGGATGTATCGCAACAGATTTTTTCATCCATCTCGCGTTCGCTTGCTGGGTGGGAACACTCTGGAGATCGCCCTCCCTTTCGAGCGTGGTTGTCCACGATTGCCCGCAACGCAATCACGACTGCATTAACACGGCGATGGCCCGATCAAGGCTCTGGTTCTAGCTCGGTGGCCGAGGCGCTCGGGCAGTTGCCGAGTGCGGAACAAACAAATGTGGAATTGATTCTGGAGACTCGGCGCGAAATGGTGCGTTGGGCTGCAGAGCAAATTCGCCCCGAGTTTACCGAGTTGACGTGGAAGATATTCTGGGAGATTGCCACGCAGGAAGCAACGGTGGCTGAAGTCTCGACGTCGTCAGGCAGGTCGATCGGTGCGATCTATGTTGCTAGGCACCGCGTTCTCTCGAGATTAAAGGAAAAAATGGAAGAGGTCTCAAACCATTGGGAACCCAATCAGGAATCATAATGGTAAAGAAGATTCAAATATGCCTTTCGCCCGAGGTGTTGGGACAAATCGGAAGAAACGAGGTTTCACCTGACGATTTGGTTGCAATAGAAGAGCACGTCTCGGAGTGCCTAAACTGTCGCGAAATGTTCGATAGTCAATACACATCGTCGCAATGGTCGGAACTCATTCAGCCAGCTTTGTCCGAGGGGCACGGGACTGTTTCGTCTGCTTCAACCGATGAGCTCGAAAATGCATCCTCAGTACTCAAATTACTGGGCCCCACCGATGATCCCAACATGCTGGGACGAATCGGCAACTATGAGATTGTAGGAGTTATCGGTCAAGGAGGTATGGGCGTCGTCTTCAAAGGCTTCGACCGTTCGCTGAATCGCTTCGTTGCGATCAAGATGTTGCTGCCCCATCTCGCCGCATCAGGAGCGGCTCGCAAGCGGTTTGCTCGCGAAGGACAAGCGGTCGCCGCTGTAGTGGATGATCATGTTATGGCCATCCACGGTGTCGATGAGTGGCAAGGCATTCCCTATCTCGTGATGACCTATTCACGAGGTGTTTCGCTGCAAAAGCGACTCAACGATCATGGTCCATTGGAGTTGCGAGAGATTCTTCGCATCGGTATGCAAGCCGCTAAAGGACTTGCTGCTGCTCATGCACAAGGAATCGTACATCGCGACATCAAGCCTTCGAATATCCTGCTGGATCAAAACGTCGAACGGGTGCAGTTGGTTGACTTTGGCTTAGCCCGTGCCGTGGATGATGCTAGCCTCACATGTTCCGGAACACTTGCCGGAACGCCACAGTATATGTCGCCCGAGCAAGCACGCGCGGAATCCGTGGATCAGCGCAGTGACTTGTTTAGCTTAGGCAGTGTTATCTATGCCATGTGCGCTGGATATGCACCCTTTCGAGCCGACTCGAGTTATGGCGTTCTGCGTTTGATCATCGAAAAGGAACCTCGGCCTATTCGAGAGATCAATTCGGATATGCCCGATTGGCTAACAGCGATCATTCAAAGGCTGATGAGCAAGTCGCCGGATAATCGCTTCGCGTCGGCGAGCGAGGTCGCAAGCATTTTTGAACAGTGCCTAGCGCACGTACAAGATCCTATGCAGCGCGAGCTGCCGAAAGTGTTAAGTGAGTTCGTTAAGGGGAACAAATCCCAATGGGAAATTGTTTCTGTACTCCAAAGGTGGTTTCCAATCATGAATGATAAACGGATAGTGTCGTTGATATCTTTGCTCCTGTTGCTGATGGCGTTCTTGGTGCCTTGGCCTATCGCAACGATTGGCAAGCTTGACTCGGCTCTGGCTTTCGCGGGCACAGCCGCTTTGCTTTCATTGGGCTTGGCCTTGCTCAGCCGAACGGAGTATTTCTCTCGAATTGTACTTTGGGCTTTTGGTCTATCCTTTGGCATCGCATTCCTTGGGATCGGAATCAGCGTTCCAATATGGCTCCTGAGGCATGAAACGTTGGCGCAGATGGAACGGCGAGCTGAGGATGCCCAGATGTATGCCGAAATCCAAGCAAGACATAAGCAAGCGCTAGCCGATTCACTGGCCTCACAGGCAAAGGAAAAAAAGCGTAAAGACATGGAGTCTGGCAATTCTAAACAGGACGCGAATGGTGGATCGCAGCAGAAAGGAATCGGCCAACAATCTGGCGAGCCCTCCAATGGATCTAGACTAGATGAGACGGGAGAGAGGGATTTATCGGCTGCAGAACCAGTCGGAAGTCCAATGGCTAGTGGATTGGATTTAGGGACTAGTCTCTTTGCACCTGAGGCTTCCGACGTCGATGTGGGGCAGGCAAGCGTACCCAACAAAGGGGATAAAGAACCCATCGAGCCGATAAAGTCTAAGTCGGACGATTCTTTAGCTACTGCAATCGATCGATTCAACGAGCGAATCCGCAGTACCAATGTATTTCATGATCAACCGCCTTTGTCCAAAGACGAGTTAATCGCGTGCGCCAATTGGTACATGAAACGCAAAGAGAAACTACCTGCGAACAGCCTGGCAGGCGTTACCCAAATCGCAAAACAGTATCAAATACCCGAGAATTGGACGATTGAAGGCCAGTATTTTAACTTACCAGTGAGACCAGATCTCGAGCCCGTGCAAGCGTTCCAGATCTATCTTGAGACAGATAAAAAGGATGAGCGATTCGAGATTCGCAAACGATTTCTTCA
>CAIXME010000723.1 GCA_903920425.1 uncultured Pirellula sp.
CAAGGCGAAGAACCTACGATCGAGAGCCGGGAGTTATTTTCTGGCTGCCGCCGCTCAAGAGATGCGCACAGCGGACTGGATCCACGAAATTGCCGACATAGATTTCATGCTATGCAGCAGCGAGGTGGATGCCTTGTTGACGGAGAATCGGCTGATCAAAGATATCCAGCCGCGTCATAACAAGGATCTGAAGGACGACAAGACATTCCCATATTTGATGATTACGACCCATGAGGATTTCCCGAGGGTTGAGGTAACGCGCACGCCCAAGTCCAAAGCTGCAAAGTTGTATGGTCCGTTTACGAGCGCGGGGCAGTTGCGTGGAGCGTTGCAAGTCATGCAGCGCGTCTTTCAGTTTAGAACTTGTTCATTGGACATCGAGGAGGGAGATCCCAGGTGGCAGTGGTTTCGCCCATGTTTGTTGGCGTCCATTAAACAATGCACTGCACCGTGCAATCAACGCATCAGCAAAGCGGATTACAGGCGTGACATCAAGCGATTGCAGACCTTTTTGGAGGGTGGCAGCGAGCGATTGATCATGCAGATGCGGCAAGAAATGTTGGAGGCGTCGTCGAAGCTTGACTTTGAAAAGGCAGCGAGATTACGAGACGAGATCCAATTGCTCGAGAATTTGGCTGATCGGGGTGAGATCGACACCCATGCGCAGCCGGAAGTTTTCTATATCGACCCGAAGAAAGGCATGCGAGCGCTGCGCAAGGTGCTTGGAATGGTCAAAGAGCCTCGAGTGATCGAGGGTGTCGATATTGCGCACTTGGGTGGTACCAACACGGTTGCTTCGTTGGTTCAGTTTCTGGATGGATTGCCATTCAAGCCCGGGTATCGCAGATACAAGATCCAAGATGTGCAGGGCATAGATGACTTTAGGAGTATCCATGAAGTAATCTCGCGGCGATTCAGACGACTGAGCGATGACCAGGATGCGTTCCCCGATTTGTTGATGATCGATGGAGGCAAGGGGCAGTTGAACGCGGCGTTGGCGGCGTTTCGAGATCAGGACATAGAGCCGCCGGTCATGGTTTCTTTGGCAAAACGGGAGGAAGAAATTTTTCGACCGGGCGAGAGCGAACCGATTCGGTTGGGGCGAGAGTCCTTTGCATTGCGGTTGCTGCAATACGTGCGAGATGAGGCTCACCGATTTGCGCAGCATTACCACCATTTGCTTAGGCAAAAGACAACCTTTGAGGACGAGGTCAAGGGTAGGAACCGGAAGCGGACTTAGTGGGGAGCTGCAGGCGGCGGGAAAGGAACGTTGGCGAGTTGTGGTGCACCTCAAGATCAGGGCACATCGAAAGCTGTTTTTACGCTATCATGTTGGCTCCATCGGGGACCCTGTTACTGACTTGTGCGTACCACACCGGAGCTGACAAAGCATGAAATTGCACTGCTTAGGAACAGCAGGGTACCATCCAAGTTCGACCCGCCATACCAGTTGCTATTTTATCCCCGAGGCCAACTTGATGTTGGATGCAGGGACAGGCTTGTTTCGCGTCGAGAGCCTGTTGCATACGGATGAAATATCCATATTGCTGAGCCATGCGCATTTGGACCATGTTTTTGGATTGACGTTCTTTTTGGATTTTGTGGCGGTCACTCCGCTTCGAACGATTCATGTGTATGGAGAGAAGGCAAAGATCGAAGCGATAAAGCAGCATCTGTTCCATGAATTGCTATTCCCGGTTTTGCCACCGATTGAGTGGCATCCGGTTGAAGAGTTAGGTAGGGAATTTCGTTTGGGTAAGGCCCGCTGCCGTTGGTTTCCGCTGGATCATCCGGGAGGGAGTGTTGGTTATCGATTGGACTGGGATGATGTCTCTCTTGCCTATGTTACCGATACTACCGCGAGGCCCGATTCCGCGTATTGGAAAGAGATCCAAGGTGTCGACTGGCTGATTCACGAATGCAATTTTTCTGACAATTGGATCGATCTCGCAGTCAAGACGGGACATAGCTGGACCAGTGCGGTGTTGGAAAGTGCCGCTACTGCGGGAATTCGCCGTTTAATACTGACCCATATCAATCCTTTGGCGGGTGATACGGATCCATTAGGGATGTCGGATGCGACGGCAAAGTTACCGCGGCGCACTCCCAATCAGATCTTGGTGGCCAGTGATTCGTTGGTTGTGGACTTGTCAAGCCTTTGAATCGCGGCGTGGGACCTCTATACTTGAGCCCGTCAGGAAACCAACGACAACCAATTGATCGCGAGGAAACACAGCACGATGAATCCTTATAGCTCCTTGAGCGATGACTTTTACATCAACATGCATTTGCATACGGAGATGGATTTGCCAAGTCAGCGAGAGACGGTGCTGCATTTCTTTGAGCAGATGCAACGTCGCTTTCCCAAGCTGCGGCATTTCTATCAGCGTGAAAAAGGAGAGTTCGTTTTAGAAGAAGACAAGGATCACGGAGCGTATCGTTGGGTGGCGGCCGAACCGCGGCGGATGTGCAGCGGAATCGTCAATCCGAATACGCTTGAGGAGGCCATGGATCAGCATTGCGAGGTGCTGGATGTGGTTCCTTATGCGATGTCGATCAGCAAACTGGATTGCGAGTCGATTGGGCTGATGTACGGGTTCGACTATGCGTGCCGAGGGAACCACAACCAGATCTTGGCCGACGCATTGGGGCTTCCTACGGGGTTCGATGCGATGTCGCAGCGGCCGGGCTCGCATTTGATGAGCTATGAACCTGTGATTCAAATGTCGCTGGATGATACGTTTCGGACGCATGTTCGCATCAATTTTGAAACGAGGACAACCGTTTTTCAGGCAAAGGCAGGTGAGTTCGGCGATGAGTTGCTGAGTGTTTACGTGACCGTGCGGCGGTTTGATTCCTTGGGGCCGGACGAAGACTTCAAGACGGAGTTGATGCGTTTGCAGAGGATGTTGCGAGAACTGATGGATGACTACATCGTTGAGAACATTCTCAAACCGCTGCAAAACTGCATAGCTGCAAGATAGCTGATGTGGGCTTGAATCACGAAAAAGGGTATACTGGGGGGACTGGTAAGCTGGTTGGGGCTGTGGTTCACAGCCGCGTTCAACAGTTGGTTCCTCCCTTTTCGTGTGAGAGTTATAGCAAATGCCGTTGGGAAAGACGTTTGATAGTGTTGTTGGGACAGTCGGCAACACCCCCATGATTCGGATCAATCGGTTGCTGCCTGCCGAGCATGCTACCGTCTTTGCAAAGTGCGAGTTCTTTAACCCTCTCAATAGCGTTAAAGATCGAATCGGCATGGCCATGGTTGAGGATGCGGAGAAGAGCGGAAAGCTGACCAAGGACACGCACATCATCGAGCCCACCAGCGGCAACACGGGCATTGCACTGGCTTTTGTATGTGCGGCCAAAGGCTATCGTCTAACATTGACCATGCCGGAGTCGATGTCGATCGAGCGTCGAGCGTTGCTCAGAGCCCTCGGTGCAAATTTGGTACTGACACCTGCGGCAGAAGGAATGCGTGGGGCCATCGCAAAGGCATCGGAATTGGTTGCCAGCGATTCCAGCGGATGGATGCCTCAGCAGTTCGAAAACCCGGCGAACCCCGCCGTGCATGAGCGTACTACAGGCCCCGAAATTTGGGCTGATACCGCAGGTCAAATCGACGCCATCGTCGCTGGAGTTGGTACCGGCGGAACCATCACAGGTGTTGCACGTTATCTCAAAAAGATGAATCCCAATTTCAAAGCGATTGCCGTTGAGCCAAAGCAGTCTCCGGTGATTAGCGGTGGGCAACCTGGCAAGCACCGTATTCAAGGCATCGGTGCTGGATTCATTCCCAAAAATCTGGATCAATCGATTGTCGATGAAGTCATTCAGGTCGACGACGAGCTCGCATTCGAATGGGGACGCAAGCTGGCCAAGCAAGAAGGGATCATGGCTGGAATCAGCAGCGGCGCAAACATGTGGGCTGCAGCGCAAGTTGCGGCTCGCCCTGAATTTCGGGGAAAGCGAATCGTAACGGTGATGTGCAGTTTGGGAGAGCGATATCTTTCAACTCCATTGTTCGGCGATCTCGCAACGTAGTTCTGTTTTGATTTCGCGGGGGCTTCGCTAGTGAATTACTGGCGAGGCCATGGTCACAAAGGTTTTGAACACGGAACTCAAACGCCACACCATGACAAGAGCCGCTTGGCATGGTGCAAAATAACCAGTCCGGATGCTTTCTGGAGGAACCAAGGTGGCCATGTACTCATCGATCGACCGAAGAAATTTCTTAGCGCAGTGTGCACGCTTTGCAGCCCTCGCGACGGGTGGAGCTGCCGCGTTTGAGAGCAGCAAGTCTACTCGCGCAGCCGACGGGATCAGTGCGAGAGAGCCTTCATGGGATGAAGCAACTCGTAGCGGGCTGAGTTTTTTGGCCCAGAATCAGTCTTCACGTGGGCAATGGAATACTCCGCCGTACCCCGTTGCTATCGCCGCGTTAGCTGGTACTGCCATGCTGTGCAGTGGGTCGACCATAACCCAAGGACCCTACGCCAAGTATTTAAGTCGCACGACTGATTTTCTGATTAGCCGAAGTCGAGCCAATGGTTTGATTGGCGATCCCGAAGGGGACCAACGCTATACCTATGGCCATGGTTTTTCGATGCTGTTCTTGTCGCAAGTTCTCGGCGAAGAGGGCCTTCAAGACCGGCGAGACGATTTGGTTGAGGTGCTGAACAAGGCGGTTGACTTTTGCGGTAAAGCCCAGACACCTGCAGGAGGATGGGGGTATGTGAGCGCCAAGGATGGTAACGACTACGACGAGGGATCAACGACCATCACGCAAGTTCAAGGATTGCGAGGATGTCGCAATGCAGGAATCGCGGTCCCAACGGAAATTATCGAATCCGCTAAGCGTTACATCTACAAGTGTCAAAACGAAGACGGCGGTATTAGCTACTCGAGCCAGCAAATGAACTCGTCCAGGCCTGCCATTACCGCTGCGAGTTTGGCTGCGTTGTATAACGCGGGAGATTATGACAGCAAGAAAGTCCCCGAGATGCTCGCATATACTCGCCGAACATTGTATGCCATCACTGCGGGTGACGAATCGTTTGG
>CAIXME010000724.1 GCA_903920425.1 uncultured Pirellula sp.
ACCAAGCCGTAGCGGAACTTGTGAAAGTTCCGGCGAACCGCCAACAACAAACGCCCATCCACCCCATTCGAACCGCCAAGCCAAATCGCTCCGCAAACGGAAGATTCACATCTTCCGCTACCAGTTCCGGCGAACCGCCACCGAACATGCACCATTCCATCAAATAAAAAGAGATTACCTACAATGAATAATAAAATGAACGCTGCGGTCGTCGTTGAATTTGGAGCTCCTCTGGAATTGCAAAAGTGGGATATCCCAACTCCAGCACCTGGCCAGATCCTTGTAAAAACGGAAGCTTGCGGTGTCTGTCATACGGACGTCCATGCTTGGCGAGGCGACTGGCCTTTAAAGCCGAAACCGCCCTTCATTCCCGGTCATGAAGGGATCGGTTCTATTGTCGCCGTTGGCACTGGTGTAACCACCGCAAAGATTGGCGATCGCGTCGGAGTCCCTTGGCTGTACTCTGCGTGCGGCCACTGCGAGTATTGCTTGTCAGCTTGGGAAACGGTCTGCGCTGATGCCAAATACGGCGGCTACACGATGAACGGCGGATTTGCGGAGTACATCTTGGCCGATCCAAACTACGTTGCGCAGATCCCCGACGGATTACCGTCTGCGGAAGCTGCCCCGATCATCTGCGCTGGCGTCACGACCTACAAAGGGATCAAGGAAACCGGTGCGAAGCCCGGACAGTGGATAGCCATTTCCGGAATCGGTGGACTAGGTCACCTAGCCGTCCAGTACGCCAAGGTCATGGGACTCCGCGTCTGCGCGATCGATGTCGACGACGGAAAGCTTGCTCATGCCAAGCGCCTAGGAGCAGACTTGCTCGTTAACGCAAAAGCCAGCGACCCAATCGAAACGGTCAAGCAAGGCACAGGCGGAGGGGCTCATGGCGTATTGATCACAGCACCGTCTTTGGGTGCTTTCAAACAAGGTGTGGGTATGACGCGCAAACATGGTACCTGCGTATTGAACGGCTTGCCTCCCGGTGAATTCCCAACCCCACTATTCGATGTGGTCGCGAATTGCATTACGATTCGCGGCTCCTTTGTAGGTACCAGAATGGATATGGCCGAAGCGCTCGCATTTGCTGCAGAAGGCAAAGTGAAAGCAGACATCGAATTGCAACCGCTGTCAGCAATCAATCAAGTCCTCGAACGACTCGAGCAAGGTAAAGTTGCCTCGCGAGTGGTAATCGATTTTACAACTGCTTGATGTCGGTCAACCGAGCGACACCAACGCGGATTTGGCGTCGTCACAACGGATCCATCACAAACCTTTTCAAAGATACGCAAACGCAATGCGCTGCAAAATGACCGACAAGCCATTGCATGATCGACCTTCGGTATGACCTCCACGGTAAAGAAAACACTTGCCCTAGCGAAGGTCTACCAACTGCTCGAGCCCGGGCCCGTCGTTTTGGTCTCAACCACCAACGGGACACGCCCCAATATCATGACCATGTCCTGGCATATGATGGTCGATTTTGAGCCGCCCATTTTGGCCTGCGTGATCAGCAATCGTGGATTCACATTCGACATCGTCAAAAAGACGAAGGAATTGGTGCTCAACATTCCTACCGTCGAATTGGCCAAAACGGTGGTTGCATGCGGCAATTGCACCGGCCAAAGTGTAGACAAGTTCAAGAAATTCGGGCTCACCCCGACTCCTGCATCTCTCGTACAAGCGCCGCTCATCGGTGAGTGTTACGCGAATCTCGAATGCAAGGTAATCGATACGAAGCTAGCTTCCAAGTACAACATTTTCATCTGCGAAGTCGTCCATGCTTGGATCGATCGAAAGCAACTGCATCCTCGCACGATCCATCACCATGGGAATGGAACCTTTGTGGTCGATGGACCAACCATCAAGCTTCCCTCGAAAATGAAATGACGCACGCCTGCGGCCTACTTCGTCCCAGATCGTCGGATGGCACGCGTGATTTGGATTCCCATAAAAACGGCGATGCAGCAACCGAGGAATCCAGGAACCGAAAAATGGAAAAGCAGCGGACGTACATGGTTGCTACACAACGACGCAGATCCCATAAACAAGGCGGCAGTCAGAATACCCATCACCAGCCGATTCACCACAGGCTCCAATCGCCTATGTTGCAGATGGACATCGAATTTCCCACGCTTTAAGTTGCGCAAGATATCCGCAGTATCTCTTGGCAGGATGGTCATCAGATGCTCCCAATCCTGGATATTTGCCTTTATCCTGCCTAGCATTTTTTTGAGCGAGTAGCGACTCCGGATGGCCCTCTTACCATAGGGCTGTATCAACTCGGCGACACTAAAGTGCGGGCTGAGTTGATGAGCGGTGCCTTCCAACATCACCAGTACTTTTATCAGCATCGCAACTTTGGCGGGCAAGTAGATTTTGCTTTCCTGAATGATTCTCACAACCTCGTTGAGACAACCGCTCAAGTCAAAGTCCTTGAGGGATTGGGTAGCGTAATTGTCAATCAGGTCCTGGATCGCTTCCTTGAGGGCAGTCTGATCATAGTCGCTTGGTACGTTACCGATTCTAGCAACCGCCTCCGTAACCTTTACGGCGTCATGCTGAACCGCCGCAATCAAACCCAACTCCAAGTCATCGCGAAGACTATCATCGATGCGTCCAACCATACCGCAATCGAGAATGCCGATCTCTGTTATCTCACCGCTATCCGTCGCAACACGGCTATTGAGAATCATCAGATTCCCTGGATGAGGATCCGCATGGTAAAACCCATCGCGAAAAATCATTTCAATGAATAGATTCGCACCGCGCCTGGCCAAGTCGTCGAGATCCAAGCCTGATTGCTCCAGTGCAGACTTTTCGGAAAGGCTGATTCCCTCGAATCGCTCCATGGTCAACACGCGATGCGTACTCAAAGCTGGGAACGTTTTTGCGAATCGGATACCTTCTTCATTTGCAAATGTCGCCCGAAACCGCTGTGTATTGCGCATCTCGCGACTAAAGTCGAGCTCCTGCATGATGGTCTTTTGAAACTCTTGCACCATTTGCACGGGACGAAATTGCTTTAGCGTTGTGGATTGCTGCTCTGCGATACCCGCTAAGACAGCCATAATCTCCAAGTCGTTGACGATGATCTCTTCGATGCCAACATGCTGGATTTTGACAACAACGGATTGACCATCGTGTGTCGTAGCGCAATGCACTTGCCCGATCGAAGCGGATGCAAACGCACTGCGTTCAAAGCTTGCGAATAGCGAGTGAATCGTTTGCCCCAATTCGGACTCGATCGACGCAATGGCTACCTCCGGATCGTCAGCGGGAGTATCGGCTCGCAATTGAGCCAACTCATCCGCCAGCTTC
>CAIXME010000725.1 GCA_903920425.1 uncultured Pirellula sp.
TGGTTCATGAGCGCCCCACCGCCATCAAGCTTCCAGGTCCCACGCCAGGCCCCGCTGTCATAGTAGGCTTGCGTCCTAAACCACTTCACGTACGCCGCGGCCATAGAAATGGTTCCAAATCGCCCTGCATCGACGGCGTTTTTGATTGTTTGGGCGGATTGATGAAAGCGCGAAGGAAAGACGACTCCCAATCGAACGCCAGCTTTATCACACGCATCGATCAGTCGATCGCAGCGAGCCGTGGTCACCTCGAGAGGCTTCTCGACCAGTACATGCTTGCCTGCCTTGGCAGCCATCAGGCCGGGTTCCAAATGGGCACCGCTTGGCGTACAGATCGTGACGATATCGATCTTGGGATTCGCGAGCATCGTTTTGAGGTCGTCATACACCTCGCAGTCAAAGGCTTTTCCAAATGCAGTGGCTTTGTCAAGCGAACGGCTATGGCAGGCCACCAGTTTCGAGCCCTTTAGCTCCGCAATGGCCCTCGCATGGAACTGAGCGATCATACCGCAACCAATTATTGCCCAACCTGTCATCGTTCAAGCTCCCGTTTACACCAATTCGATTATGGCTTTGAGAACGCCCGTTTCTGGACGCGTATAAGAATCAAAATCCGTTAGGATCCCGTCAAAGGAACTGCGGTGAGTGATCCAAGGATCTGTTTTGATAACGCCGTTTTCGATCAGCTCAATGATGCGTCCAAAGTCTTTGGGGAGCGCATTTCGGGACGCCAACAAATTCGCTTCTGGGCGATGCATCCCAGGATGCTTGAACACGATCTCGTCTGTCGTGATTCCAACGTACACCAATGTTCCTGTTGGGGCGAGATATTGAAAAGCACCAGACATGGAGAATCGATTCCCCGTCGCATCGATAATAACACTGTACATGTCACCACCGGTGATTTTTTGCATCACCTCTTTCTCGGATCCATCGTTGCGATTCAAAACCGTGTGTTGAATTCCATAATTGCTTTGCACGAATTCCAATCGCGAAGGATTCATATCCATCACGGACACGGTTGCCCCCGACAGTCTCGTAAACTCGAGCGTCGCCAAGCCGATAGGCCCAGCCCCGATTATCAACGCATGGTCATTGGGTCCAGCGCCACTGCGATCGTTGGCATGGCATCCGATGGCTAGCGTTTCTACCAATGCAAGCTGGTCCATGGAGAGCTTCGATGAAGAGTGCAATTTATCTGCTCGAATGAGAAATCGCTCGCACAGACCACCATCCATCATGACCCCGATGACTTTGAGGTGAGCACAGCAGTTTCCGGCCCCCTTACGGCACGGAAAGCACTGACCGCAATTCATATAGGGCTCGACACTGCAGCGATCACCCACGGCAACGTTGGTTACCCCCTCACCGATCTCCAACACCTCGACGCCCAGCTCATGACCAGGTATCCGAGGAAAATCGAAGAATGGAAATTTGCCGAGATAGCAACTGATATCCGTTCCACATACGCCCATCCTATGGGTTCGAACCAGCGCATAGCCGGGGGCCGGTGATGAAGGCTCATCGATCTCGAGCCTCCGCAATGTCTTCGGTTCTGAAATCTGGATAGCGCGCATAACTGCAGAATGGGTAAAGGGTTGCGAGAGACAAAAGGGCCAAACGACTCATGCATTCGACCATTCGCGAGTGCCGTGAGTATAGTTGATTTTTCCGCTGCCACCACGTCCCATCCGGGGCACTATCCCGGCACTATGTAAACGGCAATAATGCTTGGGGGAATTTCGTAATTGATTCTCCGAGAAAGGCACGTAGCAACCTTTTACTCACGGGACAGCATGGAAGCGCAACTTAGCGATTCGTTTGTGGATTTCGGCGACGATCCGCTGATGCCCCACCCCGTAGCCGATTTGGCTCGAATCGAAGCCTGTCAAGCAAACGACTCGAACACCGACTCAGGTCGCAAGAACGAATTGCGTTCACTCGTGTCGAGATATGCACCGAAAGTCCCAGGCGTCTACGGGATGTTGGATGCCACGAATCGATTGATATACGTTGGCAAGTCAAAAATGCTTCGCAATCGTTTGCTTAGCTATTTCATGCCGAACAATTCCGACGAGAAAGCTGGACGCATCATCCAAGCGGCTCAAGGCATTGTTTGGGAAAAGCAACCAAGCGATTTTGCAGCACTGCTTCGTGAACAAATGCTCATCCGACGATTCCAGCCCAGGCTCAATGTCGTCGGCATGCCCAAACGCCAACAATCTGCATTCATCTGCCTCGGTAACGGACCAGCGGAATCGTTTTACCTGAGTCGGCAATTCGACCCCGATGCGATGAGCTGCCAAGGCCCCTTTCACGGTATGGCAAACCTCTACAGAGCTGTGGAGATCCTAAATAGAATGTTCTTGCTGCGCGATTGCAGCCAAAAAACCCCGATGCTGTTCACCGATCAATTGCAGCTGTTCGATCTGGAAATGCGAGCCGGCTGTGTGCGACAAGAAATCGGGAACTGCCTCGCACCCTGCATGAGAACGTGCAGTCGCCAAAAGTACACCGCACAACTAGATATGGCGAGCGACTTTCTAGCAGCAACATCCACGTCGATTCTGCATGCTATCGAACTGCAAATGCACCGAGCCGCAGCGACCAGACACTACGAACACGCTGCGAGAATGCGAGAAGATTTGAAATTGATCAAATGGCTCAGCAATCGCCTTGCCAGTTTCAAACGCGCTCGTGAAAACTACTGTTTTGCTTACGAAGTTCGAGGTTGCGACGGTCGCGATATCTGGTACATGATCCGCCAAGGTGGAGTTGAAACCGCAATTGCAGTCCCCAACAACAGTACGCAGTGGAGGTCTGTTCGTCCAAAGTTACTCCGTTGGCACACACACAACAATGCTACCGGTACAGGCTATCTGCGCCCTGAAGAAACCATCGGTCTGGTGACCGCTTGGTTCCAAAAAAACAAAGACGAGCTACGTCATACGCATGTCATCGGGGATGTTCCAACCAACTGGAAGGACATGCAGTCGATACTTCAATACGAAAAAGCACACCCGGGCGAGTTTGTCGCGAAAGCTTAAATCGCGATCCGTTCAGGCAGGACGGTTTCTGTTGCCACCACGGAAGACTCAGGCAACTCAATCGAAAGTGAGTACGCCCATCTTCCCCAGCCATGCCTCTACGCTCCACGATGCAAATCAACTACTGCTACCTTGCGAAGGATCTGGGACAATCTCCTGGGTCGCGGGTGTCAAAAACAAAGAATGGATAGCTAACATGATTGCACCGACGACTAAAAGGGAGTCAGCGATATTAAAATTAGGCCATACGTATTCTTGATAACGGAACAGGATCCAATCGCGGACCCCTCCGTGGAATGGAGTCGGCAACTTTGGAATTCCCAGACGATCGTACAAATTCCCAAAAATCCCGCCCAAGACCAATCCCATCGCGAATGTCAGCCACGAGGAAGCAGCAGCCCGAAACGCAAACAGCCAAGTACAAATACCTGCCGATGCGATCACCGAGAGTATCGCAAATAGCCAGCCCTTGCCTTGCCCCATCCCAAACAAAGCTCCTTGGTTGACTGCGGTCTCAATGCCCACATAGGGCTCAATCAGCCACCAAGGTGGCAATTCGCCTGGAAGCCCGCGCCATGCAAAAACCCATTCTTTGGTAGCGAGGTCGATTGCTGTTCCGAAAATCGCCAACGCACCGAACAAAACATAGCGGTTAAGAGGGACTGCTTGTGCAGGTGCAACGGAGTTAGGAGATGGATTGTCCATAAAGAATCTCTATCCAGGACGGTTGGCGTAACTCAGTAATCAGGATGAAATTGACTGCGTCCATGCCGAATTCTAAAAACAGGGGTAAACTATACAGCTTGGAGAAACTAGGCAGGATATCTCCGTGGTTGACACTGCCGAATATTCCTAAAATGACGACTATCGGCAATAGCAATGTGCCGACCAATGCATTAAGTCCCCCAGGTTCAACAACACGCCCTCAATCGCAGCTCAGAAAACCATGTCCGTTGCAACTTTTCCCAAACACACGGAAACGAAATCAGATGTCGCTTTCCAAAGATGCTTAAACATTGACTGCGGCACAACCTACGGCGTCGAAGAAGTGCGGACGAGTTGCGGAAAGTGCGGCGACTTGCTGGATGTAGTCTACAACTGGGATCGCATTCCCGTTCCCAAACGCCTGAGCGATTTCGAGCAAATGTGGACTCGACGTTACGAGCCCCTAAGATTCAGTGGTGTTTGGCGATTTCATGAGTTAATCGCATTTGCCCCCCAAGATCGCGTTATCACCGTTGGCGAGGGTCAAACGCTGTTACAGCAAGCCAATTCCGTGGCAAAATACGTCGGCATACGGCCAGGGCAACTCTATCTCCAATACGAAGGGATGAACCCGTCTGGCTCATTCAAAGACAATGGAATGTGCGCTGCCTTTACGCACGCTCACATGGTGGGTGCGAAGAGAGCCGCATGCGCATCGACGGGCAACACAAGCGCTTCACTTGCGATGTACTGCTCCGTTACGCAATTGATGAAGGCTGTGATTTTCATCGGTTCCGGCAAGATCTCCTACGGAAAACTCTCGCAAGCCCTCGAATACGGTGCCTTGACCGTTCAAATTTCTGGCGATTTTGACGACGCCATGGCTCGCGTTCAAGAAGTTTCCAAGGAACTTGGTATCTACCTGGTCAACAGCATCAATCCATTCCGTCTGGAAGGCCAAAAATCGGTCATGTTCCGGGTGTTGGAAGCTTTGCGTTGGCAAGTACCTGATTGGATTGTGGTACCAGGCGGTAATCTCGGAAACAGTAGCGCCTTTGGCAAAGCTTTCATCGAGCTCAAAGAGCTAGGACTGATTGACCGCGTTCCTCGATTGGCCGTGATCAATGCAGCCGGCGCCGACACGCTTGACGTTGTTTACAATCAACGAAATCTGAAGTGGAACCGCGGCCGGCCCCGAATGGAAATCGCATGCTGGTATTACGATGAACTCGATAAAGGCAAAATCAAAGCGGATACCATTGCGAGCGCGATCGAAATCAATCGTCCCGTCAACCTCAAGAAATGCTTGAGAGCCCTGGATGTTTGCGATGGTGTCGTTCGCAAAGTCACGGACCAGGAGATCTTGGACGCCAAAGCACAAGTTGGCGCAGGCGGTATCGGTTGCGAACCAGCAAGTGCCGCAAGCGTCGCGGGAGCCAAGTTGCTGCGTCAACAAGGGGTTATTGGCATGGATGATCGCGTGGTGTGCATTCTCACCGGCCACCAACTAAAAGACCCGACGGCTACCGTCGCCTACCACACAACCGATCAAGAAAAGTTCAACGAAGTATTGGGCAGTCGCGGTGTCTCTCGCGCTTCGTTTGCCAACCGAGCCATCGCTGTTCCTAATGAATTGGACGCGATCGTAAAAGCGATTCAGCTCTACTCCTAACAAAGAGCCCGCAGGTTGCTTTCAGCGGGACCGCCCTCGTTGTGCGGATATTGTAATTCATCCGAAACGAAGCAAATCACTCGCGAGGCTCCTCTGCGACCAGCGAGATATTGCACACCGCGATGCAGCAGAACTTCTTCCGTTACCGAATCGCGCAAAGGCGTAGAGGAAAACCAAGACCGGCTGTTCCTTGCGCCTTCGCGTCTTTGAGCGAAAAATGTCTTCCTGCGATGCGTTACGATCTACCCTCGAAACAAA
>CAIXME010000726.1 GCA_903920425.1 uncultured Pirellula sp.
CTACCCGTCTGGAATGGCCAGTATCGAATGCATGTACGCTCCCGAGTTTAACAGCCATTCGCAGAGTATTCCGATGGTGGTTGTGCCGCAGAAGTGAATTTGACGGGCGTCGTTTGGGAACGGATCGGTCGCGATGTAGAAATCTGCCGAACGGGACGTTATAGTGTTGTGAGGATGAGAAAATAGCGAGAGATTCCTGCTTTCTCGTTCTGCAAGGATGGATTACGAGTTCCGGTAACGTGGGAGGTCCGCCATGATTCGCTGCAGCACATTACTAATCGCCATAGCGATCGTTGTATCATCGTTCACCAGTGAGACGCTTTTCGCGGCTCGATTCGTTCCGGTAAAGGTGCGGCTACAAGGGGAGGTCATCCTCGAGGGCAGCACAACCGACGACGGTCGCCAGGACGCAGACGCCGTTTGGGATATGCTCAAAAGCTTGAATCTGGAAGAGACGGATGCCTTTCGCAAGTTGGGCGTAAAGCCGGATTCGAAGATTCACACTCTTGATTGCAGTGGTGAAAAGATTGGCTTGCAACCCATCCAGGTCGATGTCGCCTATGGCGGTGTTGCAAACAGTCGGGCTTTGACCATCCATCGCTTGGCTTCGGATACAACTGGAAAGCTGTGGCGTATTGCGTCCGAAGATGTGGACGACCTTTTTGATGTACGCTTGATTAAGCGAAAAGATGTGGTTGGCTCCGTGGAGCAATTGTAATGACAAGATCCCGCGAGCGATTTGCTTTGACCTATGCAAACGCCCGCTGGACCGTATTCGTTTTTCGCTGCTGACCACGTTCCTAAATGATTTACCGGCAGTAGGCCGACGGGTTGGTAGTAGTTGGATCCGTTCGCTTTACCACGAAGGACGCGATGGGCTTGTCCCATCGGAGCCCTAGGTTCGCGCGCTAACTCATGCTCGCGCCTACGCGAACGACAGACTGTCCCGTCCGGAGAATCAGGTTCTCTAGCTACGGAACGTTTGGCTTCAGACGGGACAAGCCCGCCTGGGAGCCTGCCCTCGCGTTGCTCGGGTTTTCTAGCTAGTTAGCCTTACGCTCCAGTCGGGCAAGCCGACTGGGGGCGGTTGGCCCCCGATGGGCTTGTCCCAATGGCACTAACCTTTCAAACCCTTTGTTTTTGTGTTTCGACGCTTCTTTTTTGATCGTTCATAGTGTCTGTTTGGTCGGACCTTAACAATGTGACTGGCCATTCGGTCCAGTAGTCGCGGTATAAGTTCTGTCTCGACCCACTTGATCGGCGATGTCAGAAGCGTCGACCACATCTTCGTTAATTCAAACATCGCTCGCTTGAAACTGATTCGTATCGGATCGACTGCGGCTTTCTGCGATGCTTCTACGATCAGCCATCGCAGAATAAGGTAGTATACGATATATCCTGCAACCTCCCATTGAATACTTTCTGGTGAACGACTTCGGAGGTTGCGGCCTAATCCAAGTACGACTTTCAAGTCATGGTAGGTTGTCTCTATGCTCCATCTTTTATGAAAAAGCCCAACCGACATGGCACGCCCGGTTTCTGTTCCTCTATCAGACGCAAGTTTTGTCCACTCCTCTTTGGTAATGCTTTTGGAATCCAATACGTTCGTTACGATCACTTGCGGCCGATAGCCTTTGATGTGGTAGGTTACCAATCGCAGTTTCATAGAAGTTGGGAGGCCTTGATTCCTCCATTGTCGACGCGTGTCCTTCGGCGTCCATTGCACGAGCTTATCCCCTGCTTGAAGCACGCGAATCGTCTTTAAAGTTATCCCTTTTTTTAGCCGTAAGGCGAAGTAAGCTTTTTGCTTTTCGATCGCACACAATAAGCCATAGCTCCAATAGCCTGCATCCATCAACACTAAGTCGTCGGTTCGAAGGTCTCTAACCAAGTCCTGGGCAAGCGTAATTTCCGATTTCGCCAGGGAATCTAGACGATATCTGTAAGGCATCCTCGTAATCGGGAACTGCAGTAAAACCATTTTTGCCTGGCAGTTATGCGATCCAGTCTTGTTTTTCGAAGAACCAAAATGCGTCTTAAGCCTTTCGACATCTGGTGTATTGAGCAGAGTACCGTCCATTGCAAGGACACGGAACTTTTTGAAGCGATTTGCATCTGGAAACTTTTTCTGGAACAGTTCGCCAAGGATGACGATCAGTTGCAACCACATTTCCAAAGGCATTCGTTGCCTAGCTTTTGAAAAGGCCTCCTCCGAAACAGAAACTCGGTCTTGCATGCGAGGATCATGCTTGGACGTTTTCCCCGTTGCCTTGCTCTTGCTCTTTTTGCATGCCTTGTCTTGCCGCCCGACAAAGGAATTTTCGAAACTGGGTTGATCGCGCAGAAGGGTTAATGTCATACTAAGGACAGACGTGAAGCTGTCGGTACCACATCGAGCAGCAACAATCCCCAACCAGACGAGATTGATGACAGATAGCGGACTAGCGATTATTTTAACACTAGCTCGCTTTGCAGCCTCGTCAAAAACGTCTGCATTCAAAATGCGACCGAATGCTTGCAGATCTGTACGGCGAATACTGTTCCAAACTTCAAATCGACGTTCATCCGTGAACATTGCAGCCTCCTTGTTGATGTAGTCCGGTCTAGATAACCTCTATTTCAACGGGAGGCTGCATTACAAATCAAGATCAAGGTTAGTGCCATTGGGACAAGCCCGTCGGGGTCTATTCATCTTACGGACTCGCGCCTGCACTAGCTCACGAACCGCAGGCTCCGATGGGACAAGCCCATCTGGGGCCAAATTGTGTTGCTTTGCCGCAATGATTTGTTTGTGTCGCAGGTCGGCTCGTCCAGCTAGAGCGTTGTTGGTTATGAAGTTGGAACGGTCGAGCACAGTTGTTTGCGCCCTTTTTGGAGAGAAAGATCGCAGCTACAATTCGGACTCAA
>CAIXME010000727.1 GCA_903920425.1 uncultured Pirellula sp.
CCTCAATATAAAAGCCGCTGCGACGCGCAAGATTAAAAATTACGGGTTGAAATTTACACTCCTTAAGTTCGTTGGTCAATCAAATGGCTGTAGATGAAGAGAGCATCGCCAAAGTACTCGTTCAGCGCGAATAGGATCGCGCAAAGGCGCAAAGCCGCAAAGGAAAACCAAGAGGGGCTGTTCTTTGCGTCTTCGCGTCTTTGCGAGAGAACGGTTTTCCTTGGCTGTTAGAAGATCTTGATAGAGCCCAGTAAACTAAACCTGATCGATTGCGATTCTATTTCGCCACAGTATTCGTTCAGCGCGAATAGGATCGCGCAAAGGCGCAAAGCCGCAAAGGAAAACCAGAACGGGCTGTTCTTTGCGCCTTCGCGTCTTTGCGCGAGATCGGATTTACTTGGCTGTTTATGGTTTGGTTTTCGACTGCAACTCAAAGGGACGGTCGGATACCTCAATATCATCGACCCACAACTTGCAGACCTTGCTGCCATAACTGTGCGCCGAAATGCCGATCTCTAACGAACTGTAGATCGCGGATTCCATTGGCAACGTGACTCCATCGGTATCTACCAACAACTCCCCATCCTGCCAAATCCGAATGTGCCCATCCTGCTCGTTGGAAAGCTGGATCTGTGTTTGCAGCTGAACCCATCTCCCCATCGGAAATGAAACAGGCTTGGAGCTCGTCTGCCGATAACGCGGCTTGTCCAACGCCTTGAGCTCCCCTTCGATTTGCCCATTCTCATTGATACAAATACGAATACCCGCGTGCCCCTTGATCCATTCGCACTCTAAATCCATCACCGTAAACGGTAGCGACTCCTCGGCATAGTAACTGGCACGGTAACAAAAGGTATCGCCTTTCTCGAAATAGACCAACGGCGAAGAAACCGAGGCTTTGCATGTAACCATGTTGCTCGGTTTAGGCGGCGATGTAAAAAACAAAGAACGATTCCCTGTCCGTACATGGCGATCATCAGGAAAGATGGCGGCATCGAGAAAGTCACCCTTCTCGACCAAGATCCTTTGCCGCAGTCGAACGTAATCGCTCACTTCGCGAGCCTTGGGGCTTTGCAGCGTCAACGCGCCCCAGCCTCGCTCCTGGCCAATCATCTGCCTGAGACCAGCCACTCCCGTTTCTAACCCCTCAAAGGACTCTGAGAAATTGCGACGTACGGGCAAGCGTACGTTGGACTCAGCGTCGTAACGGTAGACGACTCCATTCTCATGCAAATAAGCTGCCTGCATATCATCCCGTTGAAGGACCGTTTGCTCATAGTACCACTTACCCGTCGCCTCATTAACGCGAAAGAGACGACCATCTTTGGTGAGCGCGTACTTTGTCCCGTCAACGACTTTCGTCAACTCTATTTGATCAGCAGGCAAGGGTTCCAACGCTGCGTTGCGGCTTTTAGAAAACACCAACACAACCATAGAAAGTAAAACCAGCAATCCAGCAAGCCACGCTAAACGTCGCATACTATTCACTCGCATTCGGTCTCGTAGGTACTAAGCTCTTCGGCAATAGTCTTTGAAAGAAGCAAATCGCAATTGTACTCCGCGGCCGAGGTCTGCGAGGATGGTCGGGCATGGACCGAAACCGGGGCAAAAGCCTCGCGGCATTCCCTAGATTGGAATAGTGGAAATAGCCTTCGTGGGGTTGTCGAGTATTCGGACCGCTAGTGCGTGCTACCGGACGGCTTGCGCCGTTCCGCTAACAGATGCGATTCGGTTTCGGGTTAGATTCGCTTGAACATCTTGTCGAGTTGTTCGCGAGAAAAGAACAAGGCCGTCGGGCGACCGTGCGGACAATGGTGCGTATCTTGATAGTGCTCACGCTGCTCAAGTAACGACGTGATTTCTTCTGGCGTTAGTTTATCGCCTGCTTTGACGGCCGCCTTGCAAGCCATCATGTTCATGATCTCATCGAGTAGATTGCGTGCGTCGACGTTCTTTCCACCAGCCATTAGCGGCTCCAACACTTGTCGCAACATTTCTGCCCGACCCATTTTTGCCAAGATTGCAGGATAGGCGGTAATCAATACCGTGTCCCCTCCGAATGGCTCTAACTCGATTCCAATCTCGGAAAGCGTTTCGCGGGACTCGACGGCAGCTGCCGCCTCAGCTGGCGACAGAGTGACAGGCTCGGGGACGAGCAGACGTTGCTTGTCGAGCGATTTCGAAAGCACTTTGTTCTTGATCTGTTCATACAAAATGCGCTCATGCAAAGCATGCTGGTCCACCACCACCATCCCTTCGGCGTCTTGCGTGACAAGATACCGATTGTGGATTTGGAAGCCAACTTGCTTGTGCGTGCCATCGATATCATGGCTCGGGTCCAGTCGCTTGTTCGGAGCAATGGCTACCGATTGCGAACCACTGTCGTCTTCGTCCGCATCCAATAGAGCGATGGGGGAATCGGGTGACCATGCTTGCGCGGAGCCAGGTATACCAATGTTGGGCGAAACATTCATCGCAGCCTGCGAGCCGCTTTGGAATGCAGGAGGAGTGTAGAAGGGATCGTCGCTTGGGGACAAAGCTCGTGTCGCGATTGGTATACCATTGGGGAGACTCGAGCCAGGGAATGGCCTAAAGTCAGGTATGCCGCCTCCCAAGGCGTTCGCCAACCCGGGCGTTGCGGCCGTAATGGACTGGTTGGATTTCGCCCAATTCAACAAATCGGAATCGCTGGAAACGTGATGGGTCGTCTTGATGGGAAACGAAGCATCCTCCAACGTGGGCACCACCACCGGCGACGAAGGTGCTCGCACGCGGGCCACCAAATCGCTGTTAAGAAACTTGGTTCGCAAGCTATGAAGAAGCCTACTGTAAATTGCACCGCTATCTTCAAAGCGAACCTCAACCTTGGTCGGATGCACATTGACATCGACGGTTTTGGGATCCACGTCGACGTGCAAGAAGCAAACCGGCATTCGACCGACCATGAGCAATCCACGATAGGCTTCGCCCAAAGCATGTTGCAGCGAACGATCGCGGATGTATCGCCCGTTCAAAAACAGATACTGCATCCGATTATTGCCACGCGAAACGGACGGATCCGATACGTATCCTCGAATACCGACACGATCATCCTTTTGATCAATAGCAATCAGCGAGTCAGCAATCTCGTCTCCAAAAAAAGCTCGGATCCGCTCCGACCACCTCTCTGTTGGGACCAAGTCATGAACAACGCGGTCATTGTTCATCAACGTCATGTGCACATGAGGAAATGCCAAAGCAATTCGCGTGAACGCTTCGACGACATGCCCCATCTCCGTTTGGGACGTCTTCATGAATTTGCGACGAACCGGCGTGTTAAAAAACAGATGGCGCACCTCAAGCGTCGTACCCACCGGTGCGGAACAAGGTTTGATCGGTTCCTTTTCACCACCTTTGACCACCAATTCATAACCACTGTCACTGTCAGCCGTGCGACTGCGAATACTCAGGTGGCTAATTTCGGCTATCGATGCAAGCGCTTCACCTCGAAACCCCAGCGTCCTCACATCGAATAAATCATCGCTCGATTGCAATTTGCTGGTGGCATGCGGTGCGACGGCCAAGTGCAATTGCTCGGGTGAAATCCCGCAACCATTGTCACTGATGCGGATTAACTCAATACCGCCACCCTCGACCGAAAGCTCGACGTGCGTCGCTCCAGCATCAATGCTGTTTTCCAGCATTTCCTTGACAACACTCGCTGGTCGCTCGATCACTTCTCCGGCCGCGATTTTGTTGACCAAGCTAACAGGGAGTTGGCGAATAGTGGGCATCGAGGATCCGCTCCAGACTGATGACGAGTGCGCAAGAAAACTTCGCTACAAGGTATCCGATAGCGGCCCTTTCGAGAAGGCTTTGATCTTTTGCATGCAAAGCTAGGAACCAAGGATGCACGCTGCGTTGTGGCGTGAGCCTCGCGCTTTGCTTTGCTCAGGTCATGTCAGGTCGGACGAGCACGGGCACTGGAAATCAGGTGACTCGTTAGTCCGGTATTCTGGTAGTCCTGGGCTACTTGAGCG
>CAIXME010000728.1 GCA_903920425.1 uncultured Pirellula sp.
AGCGTATGCGGAGTTTAGCTTTGCTATGCGTTTCGGGTCGATTGGTTTGCTCAGTCCGCCCTCCAAGGTTTGACGGAATTCTGATTCCGTCCGAGTCCATAGCATTGCCAAGTAAGTGATGGCGTCAGTTTTGTAGTCACGAAGTTGTTTGGCATTTGCATCTGCCGCTGCGCCCCAGGTGTGTAGAATGGGACCGACCGATTGTTGCGGCGGCTGGGCTAACGACCATTGGTCCGCTGTCGGCCATCTTTCGCCAAGCCTGATGCTGGCAAGGTAGGCACGAAGCGACAATCTGCGTTCTGCTTGCGATTTTTCTATGATGTGTTGCTCAATGCGATCGAGTTGACTCGCGATCGCAGACTTTTCTGCTTCCGTTAGTGGGGCGTCGGAGAGCCATGCTCCCTGTGTGGCAACACAAACCAAAGCATATCTAGCGATGCATTGATCGAGTGTGGTAATTTCGCTCGATTCGATTGGACTAGTAATGGGCTCCGATGTGTCATGCGTCAGGCGGTCGTCCCAGGTTTGCAACAAAGCAGCTAGTTGGTCGTTCGCAAGTAAAAATTGATCAAGCCGAATCAGTGCCTTTTGTGCTTGAGAAGAATCGGGCCAGGTAGCAATGATGTCGGTGAGTCGTCCGCGATAAATGGCTCTCTGGATCTCAACCGCCTCCAATTCGGCAGGATCATTGCGTTTATCTGGAGACGCGTTAATGCCTTGCGGGGGAACCCAAACAGACTGCAACGCGACGTCGGGTGCATTGGGTGCAGTTCGATAGGCAATCGCAGCGCGATGCAATTCCGCATTGGCTTGATCTTTTCGCCCTAGTTTGTCGAGGATCGCTGCCGATGCAAGAGCGATATTGAGTGGTGTGGTTGCGTTATCGTTTTTCGAAGCGACCAATTCCGCCTGGCTAAGTTTATCGATTGCGGATTCCCATTTTTTTGCTGCCAACAATTGCTTTGCCTCGGCCATCAGCACTTCTACCTTGATGTTTGTCGAGGTGCTTGGGACTGTGTTCGTGCTCGGTGGCTCCGAGTTGGTGTCCGTGCTAAAGCGGTTCGATACCAAAATGGCGTCCGCACGTTGTTGCCAATAAAATCCAAATCTCTTGCCGATTTCGGACTTAATTCGCAATGCTTCCGCCAGCTGCGTATCGTTCTTGTCGTCTCGTGATCCGGCAACTAAGTTTGCAAACGTTTCCAGTGCGAGCTCGGGCGCAGCGGACCATCCGCCCGAGCTTTCAATCCATTGATTGGACTCATCAATTTTGCCCTGTTCTCTCAGTGCTTCCGCCATCAAACAAGCGATCCTCCGGCCCCAGCGATTCGCAGGTTTGGGGCGTCCTTCGCTCGGAGAATCTAGTCTTTGCTTTATAGTCAACAATTCTTTGACCGCATCTGCTTCGCGCCCGAGATGGATCATTGCGCTGCATCGAGCAAGTTCAAAGCTTGGTCGATCGGGCCAGTCACTGCTGATTCGCGACGCTGATTTATCCAAAGCTGCGAGCATCTCTGCTGCTGCTTCTTGTCGCTCAGCGCTTTCGGGGGCGTAAGCCAACGCCCGGAGCAGCAACAGATCGGCATACAGCAAATGCGTATCATTGATTAGGCCAATCCATTGATTGGGTGACTGTTTCGATTTGCTAGTTGCGTTTGCGGTTCTGCCGGGTGCCTTTTGGATAAGAGACTGCAACTTCTCTAAATCATCAGCGCACTCGCGGATCGTTGCCAAGGCGGAATCCCGAATGTTCGTCCTGGCGGGTACGGCAAGATAGGAGGCAAGCATCCGTCGCAAAATGTACCATCGACACCATTGCAGCTTGTACTGCAACCACAAAAGTCGGGGCGTCTCCTCTTTCGGAGATGCAACATCGCGCACGATTTGCATTCGCTTTGAGAGCGTTTCCGGCTTCTCCAACAACTCGGGATCCGCTGCAATTTTTGCTGACATGGCTTGCATTGCCAGCATTGCCCATTGAGCACCCGCATCGGTCTGAACGCCACCGGCTAGTTGGAGTCTTGATTGGCACGTTTCGATTGCCAAATCGAACAAACCTAGATCCAGGATCGACAAAATAAAAATCTCGTCTGGATGGTCGGTCAATGCGGTCGGCCCAAATGCATTCGCTGCATCCTTACTTCCTTTTTCCACATCATTCGAAACTTGCAATCCATAGATTGGGGGGGCGAACCCAAGAAGTGTTACCCAGGCAAGCATTATTTTGCACGCAAAACCTGCGTCAAAGAGGGATGCTAGTCTCGCAGTTTGAAGGAAACGAGGGCCCGACATAGTGGGGAAATGTGGCTCGCTAGACTTGTGCGATACCGCAAACTTCATCAGGATAGGTACTCTCATTTTCCTCTCACGGATGAATTCATGCAGACAACTACCTTTGCAGACGATTTTCGAACGCGAACTATTGGGGGAAGCACTGAACCGGGCAACACTCCCGAGCTGATGTCACGGTATCAGTTGTTGATTGACGACCGCAAGCTCCAGTGGATGACGTATCATAAACTAGATCGCGTGTTGGGGAGCGGTGGTCAAGGTGTAGTTTTTCTCTCGACGCGTCGCGGAGCGGACGGTTTTGCGTTGCCCGTGGCCATGAAAGTGTTTTCCCCGGAGCGTTTTGGTAGCCAAGCTGGCTATGACGAAGCGATGGCTCGCATCGGTACGGTCGCTGCATCTGTAGCGCGTATTCAACATGAAAGCGTACTCAGCGTACACGATTTTATTGATCGCAATCGAATTCGCATTCTGATCATGGAATGGATCGATGGATACGATTTGAGGGACCTGCTGCGTTTAGAACGGATGTCCAAGATTCGCGGCCGACTCTCTCAACGACGCTGGGACTACATCAACAACGTCATTGTGACCGCTGGTCCGTCGCATGCGAGGTTCAAAGCCGGTGTTGCTGTCGCCATTGTTCGAGACTGTTTGGCGGGGCTCGCGGCGCTGCATCGAGAGAATATCGTTCACGGAGATATCAAGACATCCAATATCATGATCAAAAGAACGGGGCATGCAAAGCTGATCGATATCGGTTCTGCGTTTGAAATGGGAAAGCAGCCTCAAGTCTTCACCTGCACACCCATTTATGCCGCACCGGAAGTGCTCGAGAATGCACCGGTTTCTCCCCGTAGCGACTTGGCTTCTCTCGGCTATGTTCTCGTTGAGCTTTTGTCCGGGCAGCCATGCTTTTCCGAAACCGATTCGCTGCGATCTCTTTTAGAGCAAAAACGTTCACTGCCAAATCGGTTGCACGAGATTCTGCCTCACGAAGTATCCTGCAACGCGCACCTGATGAATTTTTGCAAAGGACTTATTTCACCCGATCCATCTCGACGGTTCCCTAGCGCAGAAGCTGCCGAGCTGCTCAAGGAAGGGGCGGCATCGTTTCATCGCCAACTAGTCTTGAGCGACCTGGCCAGCGAGTACGACAATGATATCCGAGTCTGGATCGAAGAGCTCAAGTTGCTTGATCAAGAATGATCGATTGGAAAATCGCGGATTATCTAGCCGCCATCAGACAGGCTCATGCTGACGAAGCGCCTGGAGACATCCAATGGATCGAGACACATATTTCGTGGATTTGCTTGACTCAGAAGTTTGTCTACAAAATAAAGAAACCGGTGAAGAACGCGTTTCTAGACTATTCCACGTTGGACTTGCGAGAGCATTTTTGCCGCGAAGAACTTCGGCTTGATAGTCGTTACGCACCATCGCTCTATCTGCAAGTGATCCCAATTACGATCCATAACGACGTGCTGCAACTAGGAGGTACAGGAAACGCAGTGGAATACTGTGTCCAGATGAGACGGTTCCCCTCGGGGGCTCTACTCAGCGAACGCTTGTCTCATAACACTTGCCATGCAGGTGAAATCGTTCAGTTGGGCAATCGTATTGCTCGATTTCATCAATCAGCAGCCATCGCTTTACCCTCGTCTGGTTTTGGGGCTCATAAAACATTGTTGGAGGAAGCACTCGATAATGTGCAAGCTCTGCTATCAGATCCTTCGCTAACTCTCGATATGCGTCGTTCGCTTGAGTTGTTGGAGGGATGGACACGATCGATGTATACCAGTTGCATACCCGCGTTCGACTCCAGAAAAGCCATGGGGTTCATTCGAGAATGCCACGGTGATTTGCACTCAGGAAACGTTGTATGGTGGAACGACGAATTGACTCCGTTTGACGGCATCGAGTTCAACGAGTCCTTTCGATGGATCGATGTTCTGAGCGATATCGCATTTCTTGCCATGGATTTAGAGCATCTACGTCATGCCGAGCTGGCTTCGATTCTGTTGAGTACGTATCTCGAACAGACTGGTGATTACTGTGATTTTCAATTGCTACGGTGGTACCTCGTCTATCGCTCTCTCGTTCGGGCTAAAGTGTCATGGCTAACGATGGTGCAATCATCCGAGCAAACGCAAACAGTGGAAAGCCATCAGCGATTCGCAGTTGCATCCCAAGAGCGAGATCGGTTCATTGGACTAGCCCTCAAGCAGAGCACGCCGCGGCAGGGAAGGCTGTGGATTACCCATGGGCTTAGTGGAAGCGGTAAGTCGACAGGTGCGATGCGTATCGTCGAACAGTTTGGAGCTCTACGCATTCGTGCTGACGTCGAAAGAAAGCGACTTTTTGGTTTCGATGCGACAGATCGTCCTGATGCCCAAACAACCAATGAGCTCTATTCTGCTACCAGCAATTCGCGAACTTACGAAAGACTGTTGGAAATTGCCTCAAAGTTGCTCGGCGCGGGGCAGTCCGTGATCGTCGATGCAACCTTCTTAAAGCGAGTGCACCGCAAGCAATTTGCTGATTTGGCAAAGTTGCACGAAGTGCCGTTTACGATTTTGCAATTCGAAGCAAGCGAAGAGTTGTTGAGGAGTCGATTGAACAAGCGACTTCAAGAAGAAAACGACGCATCGGATGCGAACGCCGATGTTCTGAAACTGCAGGTCGAGAGTTGCGAGCCGCTCGACGAAACGGAACTTCCTTTCTGTGTCGCTTTTGCATGGTAATGTTCGGCTAACTCTCGGCAAATCTCAGGTGCCGTTGACGCCCGCATAGGGGGCTGTTGCTTTGATCGTAACCCGAATTGTTAGCGAGGATTCTGTGCCCCTAGCTCACGCGCTCGCGATTCGAGTCGTGACGCTTGCGTTCAGGCTCAATTATTCACACAGAGGCACAGAGGCACAGAGGCACAGAGAAGAGCTAAAAGCAAAATAGATTTTGAAATCCCTGTGACTTGATGTCTCAGTGAGAGACTTCTTGATCATCGCATGCAAGCACTAGCGTGTTTCCTCGCAAACGCATCGGATTGTGATTGTTGCAACAAACGGGTTAGCGCGGGATTATGATCCCGTTGCTTACGCTTGCTTTCCACGATCCAGGTAATCAGTGCATTTCATCTCTGGGTGGTAGGTTAGAGCAAACCGCCATGGTGTTTGGGTTGATAAAGCACATGCAAGCGTGGACCATTGGTGTGCACCAGTGTGCGATATCGCACATTTTTAAAATGAAGGTGTGCAAAATGCGTCCATCTGCATTCGTGCACGATTAAATCTGAAGAATCGTCAAAACCTCTCCGATCATTATCTTGGTGAGTTGGACGAATTTCAAACAGATTGAAGGCTAAGTCAAATGGGAACACGAAAAATCTGGACGTGGATCGCTTGCTCTGCATGTCTTGTATTTGGCTTCAGACTGTGGGCGATGGAACAGGATGGGAGCACCAAACGCCAGGATCCGCAGTTGCCCGGTTTGATGTTGGCAAAACTGGCCAACACGCAACGCATTGTCGCTGGACTGGTCTCGAAAAATTACGGAGAGATCAAACGCGGTGCAGAGGACATGCTGCGCGTTTGCGATGCGGAGCAATGGGAGACGAATCCTGACCCTGTCTACTCGCAGCACAAAGGTGAATTGCGCAGGCAAGCGTCCAAGTTAATCGACATGACAGAAGCTCAGAATTTAGATGGCGCTGCATTCGTCTACATTCAGACTATCTCTACTTGCATCAGTTGCCATGAGCATTGTCGAGATGTTCTGCGTATTGCACAAATTCCCAATGCGAACCGAGTCATCTCGATTCCTGCAACCGAGCAGGACTCAGCTTGGACCGGGATGCCCATTTTGAGGCGGTAGATTAGGGGCAACGGGACTTTTCGCTCGTTGTTCGACAAAAGCCCCTTTCGGTTGGCTCATCAGTGGTTCACAATCTAGCTCCTGCGTCGCTGCCTTTTATGGACGGCAGTCCTCCGGAGATAATCCGGGCGAAGCAACGACGATGACTGTTGAGTACCCCTGATATTTCAAAGCCATCCATGCAAAACGTTTTTGAGCTAACTCACCCACTCGCAGCTCACCACCTGTCTATTTTGCGAGCAACATCAACTAGCCCTGCCCAATTTCGTACGCAAATTCATTTACTCTCGATGCTGCTGGCTGTCCGTGCAACGGACGATCTGCAATTGGCGCCCGTGAGCGTCGAAACGCCATTGACGGGAATGACGGGTAGCAAGCTGGATCAGCGAATTGCTATCGTCCCGATCTTGAGAGCCGGTTTGGGCTTGGTCGAACCTGTACTCCAACTGCTTCCGGATGCCGCCGTTTGGCATCTTGGTATGTACCGTGATGAGGCGACCGCGCAGCCGGTTGAATACTATTGCAAACTTCCAGAGGGAAATGCCGTAGACGTCGGCTTGGTATTAGATCCTATGCTTGCAACAGGGGGCTCGATTAAAGCTGCCGTTGTCGCGCTAAAGCGTTGGGGCGTTCAGGATATTCGTGTGTTGAGCGTCATTGCAGCAAAGCCTGGGATCGAAGAATTTCATCGGGAGTTCCCCGAGGTAAAGGTGTTCGTCGCTTCGATAGATCCTGTATTGAACTCGCACAAATTCATTGTTCCCGGATTAGGGGACGCTGGCGACCGAATGTTCAACACTCAGCGTGATTAAGTAGCTTTTCTTCGGTCGACGGTTTTTTATTGCTGACCGCGCCAACTCCACGAGAAAACGCTACAACATCAACACGCCCTACGCCCGCAGTGCACAGCGCGCGGGCAGCGTCATTGGCAGTTGCGCCGCTAGTCACAATATCGTCAACGAGCAATACTTTTCGCCCATGAAGCTGGCGCCGACTTCTGCATCCAAACGATTGGTCCACACTGGTCAATCTCTCATCAATCGATTTGGTTCCTTGCTTTTCAGTCCATCGCGTTCGAAATAAATCGGTTTTGCGAATAGGTCTTTTGATCGTCTTTGCAATGTTCTCTGCGAGCACTTCGGCCTGGTTGTACCGCAATGCGACTCGTCGCATCCAATGCTGCGGGACGGGAACCACCCAGTCGTAATATCCACCATCAAAATCCCGACGCTCCAACAGCCACTCACCAATCATCTTTCCAATTTCGATTGCCAACGCTTCGCAATTCGCCTGTTTGATTTTTCGAGAAGCTCGGGCGGCTACGTCCGAATACGCGGTGTAGCAATAGGCGCGTCCGAAAGACCATTTGCGATTTTCGCAATAATAGCACGAGTTTTTAAAGTCGTTTTGGAAAGATGAAGAACGAGAAAGTGGAGCGCTGCATCGAAGGCAACCACCTTGTGTGGGCTCAATCTGCTCTCTGCATCGATGGCACAAAGACTCAAGACTCGTATCGATCAATAACCGGTTGCAGAGTGTGCATTCGCGTGGATAGATTAGGTCCAGCAAGGCTCTGTACCACCGTGGGCTTCTCGACCCGTTGACTTGATCCTGTCTCAAGATTCATCTCGCTACTTCTTGGTCAATACGCTCTTTTTGCGATTTGGGTAAAGTTCCTTGCATATACCGCAAACGGTCCCGTCGCAGCCACGAGCCGTGCAATGTTCGCGGCCGTAAAAAATGATTTGCAAATGCAATTTGTTCCAACTCGATTCCGGGAACAATCGTTTGAGATCGGCCTCTGTTTGAACGACAGACTTGCCATTGGTCAGCCCCCAGCGTTGACCGAGCCGATGAATATGGGTGTCGACTGGAAACGCAGGGTGCCCGAA
Organism: uncultured Pirellula sp.; assembly: GCA_903920425.1. GTDB lineage: Bacteria > Planctomycetota > Planctomycetia > Pirellulales > Pirellulaceae > JBKCUI01. Next base: position 8,052 of record CAIXME010000728.1, read on the forward strand.
CCCTTGGCTCATAACAACCGAAGCGGTTTTGTGACCAACTCCGGGTAGTTTTTCTAACTCTTCAAAGGATTCAGGGACGGCTCCCTGGTGTTCGCGAACCAGTATCTCAGAGAGACCTTGAATCGCTTTTGACTTCTGCGGGCTTAAGCCACAAGGCTGGATGATCTGGCGAATCGCTTCCACCGATTGCTTAGCCATATCGTATGGATTATTCGCTAGTTCCCATAGTTTCGGTGTGACCTTGTTGACCATTTTGTCGGTGCATTGCGCACTTAGCAAAACGGAAATCAAAAGCGTAAATGTGTCGACGTGATCCAAAGGTATAGGCGTCTCAGGATAGAGTGCTTCAAGTCTTTGGTGCACTATCTCCGCTCGTTCTGATCGCTTCATTTGATTGGGGGTAAACTCTGCTGGTAACCGCTATCTCAATACGATGGCGAGAACTATTGTAAAGCCCGACATGCCTTTTAGGGGCCGGCAATTATTTTAGGTGGGCGGACAGTGGGTCCTGCTTTTGTGGTTTAGGAGCCGACGAGGTTAATCGATCTCCCAGTCTTTTCCCACTCGCTGATGTTTTGTAGCGTAATCGTTGCAATCGCCGACATGGCTTCCGTGGTAAAGAATGCTTGATGCCCAGTCACAATCACGTTCGGAAAGGTCAGTAACCTCGCGAGCGTATCGTCCGCAATCGCTTGATCGGACAGATCTTCAAAGAAGTAGTCGGCTTCTTCCTCGTATACATCGATCCCCAAAGAGCCGATCTGCCCAGACTTAAGTGCCGGAATAACCGCTTTGGTATCGATCACCGAACCGCGACTGGTGTTGATCAACATGGCTCCCTTCTTCAAGAGCGGGATCGATTCTTGGTTGACCAAATGACGAGTTGCAGGCGTCAGTGGGCAATGGAGCGACACAACATCCGAACTCGAAAAGAGTTCAGGGACTGTAACATATTGCATTCCCTCTGCGCTCAATTCGGAATGAGGGTTCGGGTCGTAGCCCAGCAATTTGCAACCAAATCCATGCATGATCTTTCCAAAAGCGACACCGATCTTTCCTGTACCAACAATTCCGATTGTTTTGCCGTGTAGATCAAATCCCAACAAGCCATCCAGTGAGAAATTGCCTTCTCGCACCCTCGCGTAGGAACGATGGATTTTGCGATTCAAGCTCATGATCAGGGCAACAGTGTGTTCCGCGACGGAGTACGGTGAGTATGCAGGGACACGTACGACGTCGATACCCAGCTGCGAGGCAGCCTCCAAATCCACATTGTTGTATCCTGCACAACGGAGCGCAATCAGTTTGGTGCCACCTGCGGCTAGTCGTTCCAAACACTCCTTGTTGAGGATGTCGTTTACAAAGGCACAAACAGCGGGAAACCCGTTTGCCAGTATCCAAGTTTCGCTCGTCAGACGCGGCTTGATAAACGTTAACTCATGTTCGTTAGTCCGATTCGCATTCTCGAAGAACTCTTGGTCATAGCTTTTGGTACTAAAGACAGCGATCTTCATAAGTCAACTTTCTATTCGAAGCTAATCACGTCGTCGCAATTTTTTGAGTGAAATTTAATGTAGCCGCAAGGCTTTTATTCGGGTTCTCAACGCATGTTGAGCACTCAGAGGAGCCATGGCTATCATACAACGATGCGTAAACGATAAGCTCCTTGACGCTATGCACAACACGATTTTAGGGCAGTTGAGGTTCGAAGACTTGTTCTCGTGAATCTAGGAATCCAAGACTTTCGCGTGTTTGCAATCTATACAAGCAATTCCCTGGCTATCCACGGATCCGCCCATCGCTCGTGAAAGGTCGCTTTTGTTTGATTTGGGTTTGCTCGGTCTCGTTGACCCAAATACCCAACGTGTCCTCCGAACTGAGTCCTACGGATATTGGTAGTTGTTGACCAGACGGCTTCATCGAACATCCAAATGGGAACAATCGGGTCATGTTCGTCAATCAAAACGGTTGTTGGGACGCTAATTTGATCCAGCCATGCAGCGGACGAGCCTTTGGTGTAGTACTCCTCGGCGTCGGAAAATCCGGCCATGGGAGCTGTAACCGTTTCGTCAAACCTACGGATGGAATCAAAACAAGCGGTCTTCATCTGTGACGCCCATTGCGGCCAAATGTCGGCTCGTATCTTGGACTGCTTGCGTAGTGTGCCCAGGAAATAGTTCGCATACAACCGGTACACACCTTTCTCCATGTGCGTCGAACAATCCGAAAGTCGAATGGGAGGTGCGACTGCTACTGCCTTCAAAATCGAAAGCTCCCGCGATGCATCTCCCGAGTCGATCATCATGTGCTTGGAAGCAAGCATTTTGAGTAAGATATTTCCGCCTAGTGACACTCCGGAAATTCGCCATCGACGAATGCCAAGCTTGTCTCGCAACTGCTGCAGCATGCTCCAGATTTCCTCAAAACATGCACCGTGGGGCGGCAGAGGCGTGAATCGTCCTGAGGGGCCAGCACCGGGTAAATCCGCTCGAAAAACCCTCACCCCCTGTGATAGCAACCATTGGGTCATTGTGGTCATGTAGGTACCCGCATGGGACGATCCTAGACCGTGCAGCAATAGAACCGCCTCGCCCTCAGATTCTGCGTTCGGTCGCATGGGCGTGTTTTCATAAACCAAACTATACCCAAATTCCCCCATGGCGATTTTGTGCTCAATCGTCGGCGGCATCGGCGGTTTGGGCTTATAAAATCCGGTCAAAATGGTTTGAATATGCCCGTTTCGCAAATACCATGGCGGGCGAAATTGTTCGGGCTCTAGCATCGATTCACGTTTGTTCTTTTTTTAACCTGCACTGGGTAGTGCAAAGTAGGCCTGGATGACATTGTTGGCTATCGGTACTGTCGCATTCGATTCTATTGATACTCCCTTCGACACACGGAGTCGAATCCTTGGCGGGAGCGCGACGTATTTTTCCTACGCCGCGAGCTTCTTTGTACCTGTTCGTTTGGTAGGCATGGTAGGTAAAGATTGGCCTGATCGCTACTCACAATTGCTCGCAGATCGCGGAATTGACCTAACCGGCTTGATACAGCACCCTACCAACGACACTTATTTTTGGCACGGAAGGTATTCGCAAGATTTGCAAGACCGAGAAACCCTCGTCTGGAATGTGAACGGATTTGATCAGTTTAAACCCGTTGTGCCGGCAGCGTTTCGCGATAGTAGGATCGTTTATCTAGGCGCAGCAGCTCCCTCGGTCCAGCTGGAGACGCTCGAGCAATGTCCCGAATCGCAATTGGTTGTCGCAGATACCGTCGATGCATGGATCGAAACAGCTCGCGATGATTTGGATCGACTCTTGGCCAGGATCGACTGCCTATTGATCAACGATTCCGAAGCACGGCAGTACACAGGCGTGCAGAACCTAGTCAAAGCAGGTAAAGCCCTGCAGGCACAAGGTCCTCGGACCGTGATCATCAAAAAGGGAGAGCATGGATGCTTGTTCTTTCACAACGATCTTGTCGCTCCCTGTCCCGCTTTTCCCTCCGAGAGCGTCATCGATCCAACAGGCGCAGGGGACAGCTTCGCGGGCGGCCTCGTAGGTCACTTGGCAAGTCTGCCCTCGATCGATGAATCGGGATGGATGGACGCCATCCATACTGGAACCGTTGTCGCAAGTTTTACCGTTAGCGGTTTCTCCATCGAAGGACTGCAGCGAATCGATTTGAATGAAATTTACAATCGACGCAGGATTTTTCGTACAATGCTTGGACTGCATCGGCCACAATAGAAACTTCTCTAACAGTTTGCTGATGCTGGAAACCCGACCCGTTTTCCCAAACGTAACCGCCTAGCAATGTCACCCGATCCTGAATTTAGTTCGCAAACAGAAAATAAAGCCGTACGCAAACTTGTGTTGTACGTTCTTCTCATTGTGTTTGTTAGTGCGATCTTACTCGCTATCAACACCGGGATGATCTATTCGCTCGCACAAGGTGTCTCGCAGCAATTGCCCGATCTACCGATGGTTCCGCAGTTGGCCCAACTGTTCATTTTTGTTGGTCCGGTTACTCTGCTATATTTGGAGTGGTACGTCTGGGATGTTATATCAGCTCGTCGCGTACGCTCGCGGGCAAGATGATTTTGACGCTCGCCGAAACACGTCAGACTAGAAACCCACTATTCAAATAGCTTCTCGCCCGCACTCAACTCGTCTTTCTTGAGTTTTGTATCGTCGCCCATATTCATGACCGCTAGCGGGTCGATCTGGATCCATGCTGGTGCGGCGCTGATCAGCGTAGCTGCCAGCTGTGCACCTTGGACTACCCACAGCAAGAAGCCTGTTCCAACGACCGTGCTGAAAACGACCGACTCAATCTGGTCTGTGTTGGTGCGTACTTCTCGTTCTTGCTCTTTGGCGAACGGGCTGGAAACGTTTGTGTTCCGCTCGATGCGGCTGCGGCTGCCCGCGCCGTCCAAGTCGACACCGATGATATGGCTTGAGGTGAATCGATTGTATTCGACATCCCGCAATCGACTTGCGAACTCGCGCGATTCCATCTCTTTGGCTTCGCGTTCCGCTTGTTGCTCTTCGGCGGCTACCATCGCCGTCGCTTCGGTGGCCGCAGGCGCTTCGGCCGCTTGGCTTGCCACCGCTTCTTCGGTTGCTACCGGTGCTTCTTCGGCAACGGTTCCGACGTTAGGTGCTACGCCGTACACGACCGC
>CAIXME010000729.1 GCA_903920425.1 uncultured Pirellula sp.
GAAAACAAAACGACAAGGCCTCCAAGTGTAAGTGCCGAACCTACGACGCCGAGCCTTATCGTTCCTCGAGGGATTGCAATCATCGCTGTATCGATACGGACAACTACCATTGTAAGAATCCCCAGCATTATGCACCCAGCGAACAACATCGCGATACCAATGAGCAATCGGAGGCAACCATGCGATCGGTTGTCCTTCTTCACTAATCTAAAGGCGGTTGCCACGGCATCAGTTGCCTCAGTATCTGACATGCCATTTTTAATCAAATAAGTGCGAATATCTTCAGCAGATGTATTTAGATTGCCATACTCTTCAGCTTTCGCCCGGAGGTAACGCAGGCGCTCGTCGCGGGGCGTTTTGTGTTCGTGGCACCGGGGGCAACATTCATAGCCGGGGCTGAATTCGATTTGGCATTTGACGCAGTGGATCACGTTCTAGGTCGATTTGAGGCAAACTCTGGATTGCACGAGATTTGTTTTGGCGAACAACCCCATTGACCGAGCACGAGCAGATGGCTCAACGCAAGTCAAAAACGGCCGATCGAGTGCTTCGTGTCCAATGGATTGTTATCGGGTATTTTGCGGTTAGACAACTACTACGATTCTTCTGGCCATCGATGATGAAGGTATCCAACCAATTGGTCGAGATCATTATACATTTCAAAACGATGGCGAATATCAGCAGCTACGAAAACAGATGAGACACGACCAGCATCATTGAGCATTCGTTCAAGTGAGCTTGCGTCCGCGTCGAACTGTGGATCGCCAACATCGCCGCCGTATTCTTGAAATACGAAGTGCTCGCAGTCCTTTAAGCGTAGCGAATATCTTCCGACAACGACGGAGAATCCTGCGGACTCAAAAAGATGAGCCATTTCTTCTTTGCTAGGCCATCCATCGAGCTTTCCGTACAAGCGAATGCTGGTGTCCATAAGCTCCATTTTGATTCAGCCCGATAACTATCAATTCTCCCCAAAGTCATTTCCGGGGATACGGATTATAGCACCACTCATTACGGGGGAAAACATATTTAACTTACCTGAGGTACGTTAAATACCGCGACAAAATGCCTCTCATGCTCATTTTGCCAGACCTTTGCAGTTAGTGGATTACTCCCCAAAACTCTCAACTAGAGAGTGCGCGATGTCCCGCGCGTAGCCGCCAGTTATCGTTCCGCTGGGATAAACCCAGCGGTAACGTTTCGGGTTGTGATAGTGCCGAGCAGAATCCATGGTTCACACGGAGCCGCGGAGACGCGGAGAAGAGCGGTGATCCAAAAATGAATTCTTGAAATCTCAGTGTCTCGGTGTCTCTGTGGTGAAAATTCTTGTTACGCATCGGGTTGTGATTAAATCAACAAGCCCTAACGTTTCGGGTTTGAATGCTGGGGTTGCGATTCAAGCTGGGCCTTGATTCGGAGATGAAATGTAATTGAGTTCCATTTCTTGGCTGCGTGGAGAGGTGCTTGCTTCGGTGCAGCGCGTTGCTCGGTTCGTTGCTGGCATCCTTTCAGGATGCGTCGGAGACGCGGGACGGGACCGGTGGTGTCGCTTCGCTCTACCACCGGCTACAGGCTTTAATCCTTTCAGGATTCAGAACCGAAGGCAGCAATTGGCGGGCTCAGGGCGGGAAGCTGAGCAACCTCTTAAGCACTGTAGCTTTGAAACTGATTCACCGGACGGGACGAGCCCGTCGGGGGCTTTGTTCTCTAATGGGTGGCGGTTAACGTTGACGCATGTTTTAGCTCGCGAACCTTTGGCTCCGATGGGACAAACCCTTCGGCGGCCCGGCTCCGGCTCTTTTTCATTTCGCATTAGCGAACTGCATATCTCTGGGAACTTCCGGCCTCCCGACGGCGGCTACTCGGAATCTTCATCACAACGACGCCCACAGCTATGTTATGATCTGGCCGTTGTACCATTTTCTATCATTCGTTTCCTGGCGGGGCAAAAAATGAATTTCGCATTGCGTTCCATTCTCTCAATGATGCTCATCGGCGGTGGAGCACTCTGCGCCGATGATACCGTGGTGGGCAAAGTAACCAAAATCATCGATGGCGATTCGATTCTCGTTACCGATGAAAAAGATGTAGAGTACGAAGTCCAACTAGAGGGAATCGATGCTCCAGAACTTAAACAAGATTTCGGCAAGGAATCAACCGAAGGCCTCTCGAAGCTGCTCAAGGACAAGTCCGTTAAACTGACTTGGGCGAGCAAAGACAATTTCGATCGCTTGCTGGCTCAAGTCTATGTGGATCAGCTTCACATCAATGCCGAGATGCTAAAAAACGGCATGGCCTGGCACTTCAAACGCTACAACAAATCCGAAGCACTTGCCAAGCTGGAACAGGAAGCTCGCGACGCCAAAAAAGGACTTTGGGCGACAAACGATCCTAAAGCCCCCTGGGACTTCCGAAAGGATACCAAAGCACCTGAGAAGCCCCTCAAAAAGTAACGCAACTACCGATGGTGCTGCATTCACTTGAGCACTTGAAACCGGCTGCGATTAGATAACGATGCCTCATTGGTGTTCCGAGTGGCGTAACTCGAACACCCACATCATTACTCACAAGTCGGAACATACACCGTAATCGTACTCGTACTCAATGAAATGGTACTCGTACTCGATTGTCTATCCGACCGAGCACGAGTACGAGTACTGCCCTTCGGGCGGAGTACGAGTACGAAAAACCCAATGGAATTTGATTGTGATGTTCGAAGATGAGGGTAAAGATGAGCTCGAACACCCACTCTTTGCTCCTCCGTCGTCTCATTACGTTTTCGTATGCTGATTGACTTGATCGCAGAGCATCCACATGATCCCGACATCCTACCGCTGATTGTTCTCTCGACGCGCGATTTCGACTCGATCTGCCTCGATCTCGATTTTCATGGCCATGTCCATCAGCAACTGCCCCATACTTCGCATCTGCTTGGCAACCACTTTCGATGCGGACAAGCTATTCTCGGCGATGGGTTTCCAAACCATGTCTTTAGCAATGCCGAACGCCAGTCGATTCGTGTACCACATCGGTAGTACCAAAGTCCCCTCAGACGATTCGACTTTCTCGACAATGAAGTCCTGAGGATTGTAAGGACCAAAATCCTTTATCGATGTTTCGTAAGGTGCATTGGCTACATAGCCGGATGGTATGTCGCTCTGCTGTGGCTCTGCGAAGTAGGGTGAAACCCAATCGGCGATCCCTTGCCACTTTTCGGGACTCTGCCATTGGACGACCGTGTTGGACATATCGATCCATTGCTGTCCATACTGCGGCTGTTGCCCTGCTACCATGACGCCAGTACTTTTCATGGGCGAGAGCCGTTGGCTGCTACCATCGTACTGATATTGTCCTTGCCCCCATGGCTGCCAGTTTCTGAATCGCTCTGAATCTTCACGTTGTGCTGCGATTGCCCCCAGTTCAGGCTTGGACTGGTCGCTTTCGCTATTCGTCATTTCGGCGACTGGCTCCACAATCACATCGATGCTATCGATTAAAGCGTAGTCGATGTCGGCGACAGCACTATTATCCGAAGATGGAGGCGTCATTTCGGCATCGAGGGTCGGAGGTCGTTCTGCCGGTTGAGCCGATTCGATCGCCATCTCATTGGATGCGATACTGCTAACAATGCGCGTTTCGTATTCCATGTTATCAATTGGGCAACAAACCGTTGGTTGCTCGGCCAATTCACTCCACCGAAACGCTTTGTTGCTCAGATGAATTTCGGGACAGACAGGGTCAACGCCGGTTTGCCAAACATTTGGAGCGATCGGGCCGGCTCCCTGCGAGTTTGGAATTTCAGCAACTTGGTTTGCTGCAACCATATCCGCCCCAACGGCTCTATCAGACGCTCCGGCAACGTCCTCTTGATTCTCCGAAACGAGACTATCCAAACCGGCTGAATCGAAATGCCCGGACGCGTCAAACGAATAAACAAAAAGATTCGCCTGAGTTCGCACGGGCAGATGTGTTGCCGTTATTGGATTGCAATCGCGGTTCCAATCGGTGCAATTCCAATCCGCCATACTGGAATTCGAATCCACAAGACTGGCTTCGCCTGCGTCGACAGTCAATACTGGCAATACATCAGGGATCCGAACCAATTCGACCAGCTTATAACTGCCTACGTTTACGGTATCTATCACCATTTTACGGGCGATACCATACGATGCAAAAAGGCGATCCTTTTGAGCCAACACGCGTGACGACTGAGCCTGGATGCTATTCCACGCGGCGTCCAGTTTGGTGCGCATTTCAAACTGGAGCGCCGCGGCGATACAATGGTCTGTTTCAATCGTAGGGACGAATGCCGCTCCCATCTCCGCGGCATCAGCAGCCAACACGTGGGCAGAAGTTTTGGAGGACGTACTGTTGAGTTCTAGCGACTCAGATCGAATGGCGGGAAACGATCCGAATTGTTCCCAATGCAAATCGTGCACGAAGCAAGTACCAGCATAAGGTTGCAGCGATTCTCGCCAGCTTGCGGGCAACGCAGCTCCTTGGCAGGAGGCGACCAGCCCTGCCGCGATAGCAGTGCGAACAATAGTACGTATAGATTGATAGCGCATCGCAAGAACCTCAGATATGTCGTCGGTCTGTCGCGATAGCAGAAATGCTGACTCAGCGCCGTGGCTGAATCAGCCGTCCGTGGCCATCGGCGAACCAAACAAACGTTTGGGAGTATTGTGTTTAGGTGGGGAGCCGGTCTGTGTCACAGCAATATCCTTGGCTGCATTGACACTCGACTCATATGCTTGATTTATCGAACTCGCCGCCCAAATACATTAGCTGACGAGTCTACGCATCCGCAAAAAACTACCTATCCACTACCGATTACCCATACCGCAAGCATTCTGACGACATTGAGGCTTCTAGCGATTCTTCAAGAGCATCTCGTTCACAACCGCTTCGGGAGAACCGGTCGCTTGTAGTCGACCCATCCAATACGACATGTCTTGTTGTGTTGGCTGACGACGAGAGATCGTGAAAATCAATTGCTGAATGTAGGCAGCTTCGTTTGGAAACTTCTCACGATACTGTGAACTTGAGAGCAGTTTGGCTTTCAGATCATCGATGGAGTTTCCTTGCTGCAAATAGGCTTGCCACGCGTAAACTTCCTTTTGGCTTGGAGCACGGTTGATTAGCTCAAGGAACAACTTTTGCATTTCGTTGGTATCCAGCGTCCCCGGATATCCAACGTTGACCACGTTTCCTTGACTATTTGGAAACCCGTTCCCGGCTGATCCTGGTGTGTTGCCGTTGAAACCATTGTTATCAAAAGCGCTCGAGCTGGCCCGATCCAGCAACAGATTGATTGGTTGACCAAGATTGGCCACATTGACGGGCTGAGGCTGACGCATGCTGTACAGCGTTTGGTTGTTGTACGTGATCACGGCGTTCAATTGGTATTGATTGCGAGGATCAATGTAGCGGGGATCGCAATTCAATTCATAGTTGTACGGACCAGCTCCATCAGCTCGCACAACGGCGTTCCCACCCGCAATCTCATAAAAAGGCTGTGACACATTCTGCAGCTTTACCGTCAACGTCGCTCCGAATGGCAATGAAGTGCGATCGCGCGTTGCGACAGCACCTGTGAGCGCAGTGGAGGTGGAATTCATGGATATAGGGAGCGATCGCAACGTACGCTGGCGGTTATCCAGCACCAATAGAGAAACACGGCCGGACTGATCGGCGTTTCGCCGCACTTCGTCAGCCAGTTCCACGATGCGGTTATCAAAGTTACCGATTCGACTGCCAGCCACAGCCACGATGATGTCGTTTGGTTCTAAACCCGCTTGCTCTCCCGCGCTGCCGGGGGCCACGCTTGTAACAATCGCGCCGACGTCCGTATTCTGTAGGTATACGCCGATTTTCCAATCCTTGCGGTTGGGCACCAGCATGGGCGATGTCGCAACGTTGGGATTCGTGTATTGCATGTTCGACGGCGAGTTTGGCACCGTTTGGTTCATGCCTGGATACATATTCGTGTTGGGTACATTCACTTTTGGCAATGCAGCCCGCGAGTAATCCATCCAGCTCGACTGTGCAAAACAGGTATTCCAGGAACCGCACGTGGCGGCAACCGACATCATCAAAATGGATCTAAGGTGTTTCATAATTGTTTATCGTTTTAATAAAGTAGATTGGTTCAGTATGTCTTAGCGCATCTGATAGTTTCTGGCGCACAGGGCCCCTGGCGCATTGGGCCCCTGGCGCATTGGGCCCCTGGCGAACTAGGCCCCTGGCGCACTGGGGCCTATCTCATCTGCGGTCCAGAAATCTGGTCGAGTTGCTGTCGAATGAATGCTGGGTCGATCGGGTAGAACCCTTCACGAACCGCCTCCATTTGTCCATCTCGACTCAGGATGTATCGCAGCACAGCCTCGCGCAATCCGCCATCCACTTTCATTTGCGCTTTATCAACGACGAGCACTAGAGGACGCACAAAGGGATACTGTCCAGTCAGAAAGCTCTGCTCGTTGGCTGGAACACTAAGGCCGTTGAGCAAAAGGGGAACCGCTCTCACTTTGTCTGTTGCTTCACCGAAACCGCAGACACCGACGCTAGACGTGTCGCTTCCAACCGCCACGCAGACTTCATCGTTCGTCTTGTGCGTTTTTGCAGGCTTGGCCATTTCGCCTCCTTGCAAAATCAATTGCTTGATAAATGTCGTCGTCCCGCTTGTTTCGCTGCGAGCCTGGATCTGAATAGGTTTCTTTGCCCAATCACCAGTCAAACCAAGATCTCCCCAGGTAGCCGCGTGTTGCCCTGTGCCCGACGCCCGAAAAATCGATTCGAGTTGCTGAGGTGTAACGCCTGCGATGGGATTGTCACGATGCACATAGAGAGCTAGCGGATCTAATGCGACAATCACACTGAGCGGCTCTTTGCATTTGCCATTTTTCAACATCGCCACTTCCGCGTCGCTGAGTGGTCGACTCGAACCGGCGATCACATTCGCATCCTCAGAAAGTGCCTTGATCGCCGCTTCCGTTCCGTCGACACCTCGCGTCAGTGTTACTTCGGGGTGAAACTTGCGAAATCGGTCAGCCCAAGACTTACCAATCGCCATCATGGTGGTCGACCCAGAAAGTACCGCGGATCCTTTGATTTCTTTTTGCTTGTGGTATGGATCAATTGACTCAATCAAATGCATCAATGCGATGTGATCCGATGTCGCCTGATTATTCACAACTGCGGGTACCGTTGGTCCCGCGGCGGGGACAGCGGCTTGGCCAGCTGGAGCGCTAGCAGTTTGGCCAAATGCCGAGGTCACAAAACAGCAGGTGAAACCTAAGGCGACCAACCCGGTGCGGGCAAATCCAAAGTATCGAATCAACATAAACTCCTCCTCCTGGGGCAACAATCAAAGACTCCTGGAGGACTCATGCCTCCCAACTATCCACTAAATGTAGCCAATAAACAGCACTTGCGGGAGCGGACGTGTTGGCAAAAGCCATTCCATTTGTATAGTCTGCAGTTTATGTCCCAACGAGCTTCGGAATCCAACAAGAAATTATCCGCGGTAGTGGCCGTGGCTAACAACAGCGTCATCGGCCTTAACAACGCGCTGCCATGGTCGCTTAGCAGCGATCTCAAAAGGTTCAGGCAGTTGACGATGGGACATTGCTTGATCATGGGTCGAAAAACGTTTGACTCCATCGGCAAGGCACTCAAGGGCAGAACCACGATTGTGCTGACTCGCCAAACCGGAATTCAATTCCCGACGGATGTCGTTACAGCTTCTTCGCTGGAGCATGCGATGGAAATCGTGCCTGTAGGAAAAATTGGGTTCGTGGTTGGCGGAGCAGAAATCTACCGTCAAGCCAAAGATAGTATCGACGATCTCTATGTAACTCGCGTTTTGGCCAACGTTCCCGGGGACGCTTGGCTAGACGAATGGGATCTGTCGTCGTTTCGCTGCGTCGAACAGATGTATACGCCCGAGGATGGGCACAACGAGTGGCCAACTCTCTTTCAGCATTTCCGTCGCTAAAATCGCGGCGAGTATCCTGATGATGTACGCAATCAATGCAGGCCGTTCACGCAAAGGCAAACGGATCGGTCGTCGCCCCGAATGGCGCAATGCCGTACCAATTCACAGGCCAAGTGTTATGGCGATGCTAATCTGCTTCGCGACAACTTTTGAAGCAGAACCGCAACACCAATCAAGCCAGTTGTTCAGCAGTCGTGCCCCACAGCCACTTCGTTCAGCATTTCTATGCCGCGTGTAGCTGACCGAACGGTTTCTTGGGCGAGTTGTTTCAAGTAGAAGCTCTCGACCTCACCCTTGAGCAAAACATACTCCCCGATCTGCTCCACGCGCAAGCCTCGCAAGGCAGCGAATGGACTGTCATTCAACATCTTTTTTGCTTGCCCCAAAACATCCTGAAAACCTGAATCAATCATTGATCCGCTCCCTATTATTTTGGAATTTCCGACTTGATCAGTCGACCGCGGCCGAACCCCAATGCTAAAAGCTGATGGGGCTCTGACCTTTGCCTCGTAAAATCGCTCGGGCGCACAAGATGCACTATTCCAACGTTGTTCACGCTCGTGATGAACCACACAATCCGTCAAACCATCAAGCTACGGTTCGATCGTTGTCATTGTCAAGTACCCACATGGGCGCATCGTCATAATCGATGCCATCGATACAAGCGTTCTACGTTCTTCACTTAATCGCAGCACTGTTGTCGGCACCGTCTGCATGTCACACCTTCGAGAGTACGTTTCCATGATCGTTTTTCGGAGCCCCGCCAAAACATTGGAAAAATTTCAGTTTACGTATCGATCATGGAACTGCTGACCATCGAAAACCTCTGTATTGCAGCGGAAGCAACCGTCGTGTTGCTTTTGCTTGCATTTACGTGGCGTCCGCAGAAAAAATCCGAAGAATCTTGTGCAAACTCCGAGTCGGGTACCATTAGCTGGGAGCCAGCAAAGGCTGCTTTCTTACAATCCAATCTGTTTCGCGGATTGTATCTGAACCAACTCAAATCCAAACAGCACGGTGGGGAATCCCACGTAGCGCCGATCGCAAGACTGTTGCACTCGGAAGATGATTCTCCGTCGATCGTTCCTGAACCTTGGCGAGACAAGCTGACCGGGCTTCTCAATCGCACGGGCATCGATTCGATCTTGCACCATTGGATCTCCATCGATCCCGATGATCGCGGCGTATCGTGTATCTCGATGCTAACCATCACTTCGTATGCGGAGTTAGCACGGGTCAGTGGAGCCATGAACACCGAAAGGGCTCTTCGAACCGTCGCAAAACAAGTCACACACGATCTTGCAAATTCGTGCGCCATCGCTCGGTATCAACCCGACCGGTTTGTGGTGTTGCACTTTGCATCGCAAATGGATGAGTGCCACCATGTGATGGAACAACTCCAGCGAACGATATCGGGCCAGGGCTTCTTTGAGTGCAACGGCAGTACCGTCAACATCTCGTGCGTCGTTACGCTTGTCGATCTGGACGATCCCTCCGAACTCGCTGCAAAAATGGAAAGCCTCGACGAAGGCTTCGTTAAGGCGGTGGATGAAAACGAGACTATTCTCTCGCTCGTAAAAGAGGAGTGGACCAATTCGCCTCCGGCTGCAGCAAATCGTCGAGCAGATGGGCCTAGTTCGTCCAAGCTAAAAGAAAGAGTCGCTAACGGTAAGCCGGAATCCCGCGAACTCGATGAGGACTCGGTAGCTCAAAGCAGCCAGTCCCATTCAGATGATGCGGACGAGGAGTCCGAAACCAAGCAAAGTGGTGACGATTCCACAGAAGCCGACGCATCCAACGACATTTCAGCTGTCGCTAGCCC
>CAIXME010000730.1 GCA_903920425.1 uncultured Pirellula sp.
CGATCGCTTTATCGGCCACTGGTATCGAAGCTCTCGACGCATCAGCCTTGGCTTTGGCTGTTGCGATTGCCTGCTTAAGCTCTCCGTCATCGGCGAGTCCGAGCGATTGCGCTTGCCCTAGTTTCGCTATCGCTTCATCGAGCAGTGCCGTCCGAGCATCCAAGTCTTGTCGCGCTTTCGTAGCTTTGGCTAATCCATTTGTAGATTCATCGAGTTGCTTTTTGCCTTCGGAAAAGCTTGCTTCGGCCTTGTCCAGATCCGCACGGATAGCGACGCGTTCGCGTTGAAACGCACGCCATGCCGATTCCGCATCTTCCATGGTTTTGTTTGCGGCCTCTACGTCTGCATTCAATTGATCGCGTTCCAGCGTTAGCTTCTTTTCTTTTGCCGAGATCGAATCGATCCATGCGGTCAGTTGGTCTGCGGGCAACTCGAGCACCGCTGCCTCCCTGAGTGCCGATTCAATGGGCAAACGTATGGATCGCTGATAGGCTTGGCTGAGCGCGATTTGCTCGATCAACGCGCGGACATCGAATCCGCTGGCAGAAAAGGAATCCGCAAGAGCTTTTAGCAGCTGAGGGTGGGAGGGAGGATTGTCGGCATGATGCATGTCCAATGGATGAACAAGTCCGCGACCCATCATCATTGCCCAGATGCGGTTTGCCCAATTCTCAGCAAAAGCACGGTTTCCCGTCAGCTGTTTGGCAAGCTCATCTCGCCGACTAACCGAGGGTAACGGCGGTGAACCGTCCAGTGCATCCGGCGCTTTAGCGGATTGATATCGCTGATCTGGAGATTGATACGCTTCCGTTTGTTCGATAGATCCGGGAACTCGCATACCGGATCGAAAAAGGACTCCTTTGTCAAAGACCGATTCAAACGGGGCGTCCGCGGATGCTTTCTCTGCGTAGATCTGCAGCTTTTGTTCGACGCCCTTTTCGTCCTTGAATTTGGCTTCTGTTAGCGAACTCGAAGCGACATAAGCCAGCAGGCCGTGGTAATCGATCTGCAAGTAATCTGCAATCTGAGGATGATCGTGACATTGAGCACACTGCATATCGCGACCGAAATAGACTCGAGCCAAATCGCGAGTGATGAGGTGGGGATCACCACCTCGATCAAGGAAGAATCGTTGCTGGGCACGTTGTGAAGCGTTCCACCAAACACTCGATACCATCTCTTTAGCGATTGTGTCTAACGATTTGCGTTGGTCTACCGATTCACGAAGATAGCTTTGCCATTTCGCTTTATCGACATTGGTATTTGGCCGACGCTGCATCCATGACTTATCGAGCCAATCCACCAATCGTTCATCGAAAAGAGGATCAGCCATAAACCGTTTGACCCATCGGGGCCAGCGATCGTTACCGATATCAGAGGTGAATTCGTCCAGTTCGTCTGCTGTGGGGACGACTTGACGCAAATCGAGCGACAGCCGACGAAGCAAGAGGGTATCGGATTCTCGATGGCTAGTGAGCTGTTCGAAGTCACTTGCTATGAATGTATCGATTGCAGACGCAAGTGTTGGAGATGCCGGGGATATGGGCGACGATGGCGGCGGTTCCGTGGGTACAGGCGATTGTCCATGTGCGGTCGAAAGCAACCGCTGCGAGATGGGAACAGCGATAGAGGCCGCGAAAGCCAATGCGACAATGAACGAACGGAAAAACGAATGGCCGATTCCGGATTTCATGATAGATCGCGATGGGGGAGGGAATGCCTGCCAGTTCGGGAAACTGTCGGCAAGTAGTTGGTGGGACTTCCCCGTGGGCAGTCTCGAAGGACCGCCTGTTTTCAGGGGAGGTGTTTGGTAGGTGGGAGTCGAACGATTACTGGCAGCGATTTGGGTTTGCTGCCAAGGAACCACTTCGTGGTCTGGTGTTTTATCAGTGCTCCGGTGTTTTATTGGGCAACGGTGGCAATTACCACTCGTTACCGCTTGCCGGGCCAACCTTGGTTATCGTCGATTGTGGCTGGAAAGTCAACTTTATTGCGAAGAACGTTCCGTTAGCATGCTTTTTCGTGTCGTTCTAGGACACTAATGCCTTTTCGATGATTTCGACGGCCAAATCGATGTGGGCTTCGGTGGTAACGCCTGGCGGAGGCAAGAACCGAATCCGATTCGGGTTGCTGCCTGCCAAGAATCCCATCAGGCCAAGATCGTACAAACGGGACAGCATGTTTTTGGCTTCTTCGGCTCCGCCATTACCTGGAGTGAAAGCGATCATCATACCTTCGCCGTGCGGTCCAGTGATTTTGCCAGGGTGTTTCTTTTCGAGCGCTTCGAGCTTTGCTTTGAAATATTGGTGACGTCGCATGTTCCATCCTTTTGCACCAAAACACTCTTTGGCTTGCAACTCATCGAGAACAGCCAATCCACATCGGATCGACGCCGTCGCGCCTGTAAACGTTTGCGATAGGACAGGTCCTTTTGGTTTCAGCGAATCACCGTATAGAGTTGCACAAACCTGAGTGATTTTGCCCAAGGTCACAATATCGGCATATTTTTCTAAACCGAAATGTTGGAAAGCAAACGGTTGGCTCAATCGAGAAAACGTTTGTACCTCGTCGAAGATGACCAGCACATTGTGTTCGTGACAGATCTTGCAAATCTCTTCGAAATAGTGGGTAGTTCCTGGATAGTATCCACCTTCGCCAGCGACGAGTTCAAGCCATAAACAAGCGTATTCACCGGGGTGGCGAGCGAGCAGTTTTTGAAGGGTTTCGATGGCTCCTCGCGTCGTACCTTCAGGGTCGGCGGGATGAAACATAGGGATAAAATCGACGTCGAGCGTCTTTGGCAGACCTGCACGGTAGGCGGGCCGATCGGTCAGTTGTGCGAGTGCCAGGCTTCTACCGGCAAAGCAATTGTCCATGCAGATGACGCGGGAAGCTGGAAACCTGTTGTGGAATGCGATCTTCAGCGAGTTCTCGTTTGCCATCGCCCCGCTGGTGCTCAGCAAACAGTGATCTAGTTTTGCGCCGCTTTGGTTGGCGAGGCCGATCAATCGTTCGCACATTTCCAGCGAGCCGCTATTGTGCTGCAAGTTGCCTTGCATGACGGTATCTTCCAAGCCCGCGTCAATGGTGGCGTCCAGCATCGCCGGATGGCTGTGTCCCATACCGTGCACGCCAATACCGACAATGAAATCCAGTTTGACGCTGCCGTCTCCGAGCTCCACGAAGGGACCATTTCCCAGTCCACTGGTAATGTACGGGAAATAGGGAGCACCACCTCGAGCGGCGGCTAGACGTTTGAGCGAATCCTGATACCGGTCGACGAGCGCCGGATTTGGGGGGCGGATCTCGTTGATGGACTGGCTATGATCACGCAAAGCCGATGCGAGGAGCTCTTTCGCTTGTTGGATTCTTTGGTCGGCTTGCAATTTTTCGGATGCGAGCATGGGCAAGGAAAGAGCTTGGTTGGTCATGAATCGGGATTCCGAGGGAACGGGCTGCGAGGTAAAAACGAAAGGGAAGTTCGGTGCGAAGACAAACCGAGCAACCACAATGTTCGCTAGTTTACCACTTCCCCCCAAAAGAGTCAGGTCCAGTGAGGCTAAAGCCTTAATGCTAAAGGCTTAAGACTTGGACCTAGCGACGTAATTACCCCCGACGGGGCGACTTGTTGCATTAATCACGACTCGACGCGTTAGGGAGGGCTCCAACATTGCTGTCACTCCATCATCGAGAATTTTCACCACAGAGACACTAAGACACAGAGGTTTTAGGAATCATTTTTGGATCACAACTCTTCTCCGCGTCTCCGCGCCTCCGCGTGACCCATGGATCCTGATCCTTGCTATCTAAACGAGCCCTAACATCCTCTTTTTTCGGAAAAGTCTGCTCAAGCTGCGTGTCTTAACAGCCGATGACCATATCATGGCTACCGATCCGTTTCCAGATATCGCTGCACCGCAAAGCCGCATTATGGCCGGGTTAACCCGCGTCGCGATGGCGTGGGGCAATGTCGTAATCCAAGGCATCTCGACTTTGGGCGACATATCGCTTTTTGCAATGCAAATGCTGGCATGGATGTTTTCATCGCGACCCAAGCGAGAGACGTTGATGCCAAACTTCTACGCTGTCGGGGTTTTAAGCTTGCCGGTCGTCGCATTGACCGGAACGTTCATTGGCATGGTATTGGCAATCCAAAGCTATCACCAGTTCAAGACGATCGGTTTAGAAACGCGACTCGGCGCGGTAATCAACATGTCCCTGGTTCGGGAGCTCGGACCTGTTTTGGCTGCAACGATGCTTGCCGGACGCGTTGGAAGCGCAATGGCGGCGGTGCTGGGAACCATGCGTGTCACCGAGCAAATCGATGCGTTGGTGAGCATGGGTGCAAACCCCATTCACTATCTGGTGGTACCTCGGTTTCTCGCATGCGTTTTGTTGATTCCTGCGTTAACGGTTATGGCTGATTTCATGGGGATCGTTGGCGGTTACTTCTATAGCGTTATTGTTCTGGGAATCGACCATGCACAATATCTAAGAAACAGTCGCGATTTCGTCGGCGGTTTCGATTTGTTTACCGGCATATTCAAGAGCGTCTTTTTCGGTGCAACGATTGCTGTCGTCAGTTGCTATCGCGGCTTTCATTGCCAGCCCGGAGCGGATGGTGTTGGGCGAGCGGCCACGGCTGCCTTTGTGCAGAGCTTTGTTATGATTTTGGCGTTGGACATTGTTCTCAATCTTTTTCTTGATGCCGTCTACTTTGCGATTTGGCCATCGGGAGCAAAGTTGTTTTAATGGACGATTCCATCCTTTCCCAAATCACGTCTGGAACCACGGCCACCAGCGAAGGCCAAGTGGTCGATATTCGCCAATTGTGCGTGCAGTTTGGCAAGCAGGTTGTGTTAAAGGATATCTCGATTCGAATTCCCAAAGGGCAAACCGTCGCGATCATCGGAGAGAGTGGTTGTGGGAAGACCATGCTGCTCAAATCGATCGCCGGTCTTTTGGCTCCGACGTCAGGTCGGATTGTGTTTGACGGCGTAGATATCCACTCGCTAAACGATATGGACATGACTCGGTTGCGCAAGCGATTTGGGTTTGTTTTCCAGAATGCTGCACTATTTGACAGCATGACGATTCATCAGAACGTTGGATTTCCACTGCGGCAACATGGCGTCCCTCAAGGCAAACAAGCACAAACCATGATTCTCGATCGGCTCGCCGAAGTCGGTTTGCCTAGCAACGTTTTGCCAAAGAAACCATCTCAGTTGTCTGGCGGGATGCGCAAAAGGGTGGGGTTGGCGAGAGCGTTGATCCTGGAGCCCGATTTGCTGCTCTACGATGAGCCAACAACGGGACTTGACCCCATCATGAGTGACGTGATCAATGAACTCATGATGAGAACGCGCAAACGTTATCCCGTGACGAGCATCGTCGTCACGCACGACATGCATTCAGCTCGCAAAGTTGCTGACCGAATCATCATGTTGTACCCTTACTCTAGGCTCAAGCCTGGTGAAAAGCAGATCCTGTTCGACGGCACCTCTGACCAATTGGATCAATGTCCCGATCGGCGCGTCCAGCAGTTTGTCCACGGCGAAGCGGGCGAACGGTTGATGGAAATGCTCTCATCTCGAAACAACAGTGGCGACCTCGATACGATCAATCTGCATGATCCGATCGCACGCAATAGGAAGCAGGAGAGATAATCATGGAAGAAAGTGGCTATCGATTTGGCGTGGGTGTGCTCGTGTTGGCGTCTGCCATGATCGGGGTGCTTCTCATTGCTTTCTTTGGAGCGGCACCCGCACTATGGGTCGATCGGTATCGGGTCAGCTATAACTTTCCTAGCGCACCAAAGGTAACGGTCGACACTCCCGTTCGCAAGAACGGTGTCTTGATCGGTCGCGTTTCCAATCTCTCCTTGCTGCAAGGCAATAAAGGTGTTGTTCTAACTTTGGAACTGGATCGTAAGTACGAATTGCAAAAGAAAGAGGTGCCACGCGTCGGCACCGGTTCCTTCATTACTGGCGATGCGGTTTTGGAATTCATCGAGCCCACCAACGAGTCCTTGCTCGCTCGATTTGATGGCGCCGCAGGCGATGCCAGAAACGGCATCTTGGATGTTCCAGAGCGCGATGTCGCTGAGCAGGTCATCCTGGATGGCTTTTACTCTACCGGTGGTGAAGTGGAACGCAGTCCGACAGAATTCCTTGCTAAACTCGAAGCGGTTGTTCCTGTCCTGAATTCAGTCGAACGCGCCATGAATCGATTCGACGAAGTTGGTCGAACACTGGAAGCTGCAGTGGGCGATGGACCAGGGCTCATCACCTCCGCCAAGACGACGATCGACAACTTGAACACGACAGTCAATACGATCAACCGAGTTGCGACTCAAGTCGAGCGAGCCGACATTCCTGGTGGGATCGCCAATGGCTTGACAATGCTGCCAGACCTTTTCAAAGAAGCCCAAACGACGCTTGCGCAAACGCAACGCACCTTGAGGGGGTTTGAGCAATTCAGCGCCAGCCTGGAGGGGCTCGGGAAGGAATTCGAAGGAATCGGCGAAACCATCCGCAAAGCTGTCGACAATGCCAATGTCGCGTTGGCCAACATCGC
>CAIXME010000731.1 GCA_903920425.1 uncultured Pirellula sp.
CTGCCGCATATTTCCAAGCTGTTGCCCATATCGAAAACGTATCTCCAGCGGGGCATCCGCAAGTACGGGTTTCACGGCCTTTCGTATACGTACCTCGTCGGTAAACTGGAATCGGTAGCAGGACTTGCTGAAGCAAACGGGCGGGTGATCCTCGCTCATTTAGGGTCCGGGGCAAGCATGACTGCGATCAAGAACAAGCAACCCCTGGAGACATCGATGTCCATGACTCCAAACGCTGGTCTCATGATGGGGACTAGACCTGGAGATCTTGATCCGGCGTTGATCGTGCAGTTGATGCGAGAAGATGCGATCAGCTTGGACGAGATGGATCGTTGGATTGCGCAGCGTTGCGGATTGTTTGGTGTCTCGGGGGGGATTTCGGACATGCGTGACTTGCTGAGCAAACGCGACGTCAACGCGGATTGCGCTGATGCCATTGCCTTGTTCTGCCATAGCGCACGAAAGTACATCGGCTCATTTTCCGCCGTTCTGAATGGCCTAGATACGATCGTGTTTACAGGTGGCATCGGGGAGAATGTCCCGGATGTACGAAAAGAGATTTGCGCCGGATTCGATTATCTTGGGTTAGAGATTGACCAGGCTCGCAATCATGGCAATGAACCTGTCATTTCGAGTGAATCAAGTCGGGTGCGCGTCCGCGTCATTCAGACGGATGAAGAGTCTGTGATGGCTCGAATTGTTTTGGAGCAACTGCAGTCGCGTAGATAAGCATCGGTACTTACCTGCGGTAATCAAGAGTTTTCACCACAGAGGCACGGATGCACAGAGACTGCGAGAGATTGTTCTTTGATCGCAGTTGCTCTCTGTGGCTTTGCGTCTCTGTGCGAGGCATTGATCCTGAATGCAAAGATCACAACCCGACGCGTGAGCGAGGGACTCCACCGGTTCTTACCTGCGGTAATCAAGAGTTTTCACCACAGAGGCACGGAGGCACAGAGACTGCGAGAGATTGTTTTATGATCGCAGTTTTTCTCTGTGGCTTTGCGTCTCTGTGTGAGGCATCGAACCTGAATGCAAGGATCTCAAACCAATGCGTGCGCAAGGGGCACAGAATCCCTCGCTAACTTGTCGGGGTTTGATAAAAGCAGCTGTACAGAGAACAACTGATCCCTGTGCTATCGCGAACAACTATTCAAAATGTTCGGCTTCGAGTTGATAGAAGACACCCTGCAAACCATCGATGGGTTTGATGTAGGGGTGTACTTCGAGAACACCTGCCAGCGAATGCTGGCGGAAAGATTTGCTGGCGAATTTGTCGCTCGACAAGTGCACTTCGATCATGTGCGTCAGTGGTGGTTGCGTTCCAAAGCAGCAGGTCGCCCAGTCAGGGACTAGGACGAAGGACTTGGAGGTATTGCTCGAGAGGGAGGTCGGGTGGATGTATCCCTTTAGGAAGACCTTTTTTCCGTTGAGTGCCAATGCTTCGGGGGTCGGGAAATCCGGCGCGCCCATCGGGCTCTTGAGAACTCCAAACTGAATTCGCTCGAAGCCGTCGGGCACTTCGGTATTGTAGATGTAAATGTGACGCGCTGGGGAAGCGATCAGAATGACAACGGACAAAAGGGTCCCCATGGCGGCAACTGGCCATCCGAACAGTTCGTTCGGGAATTTCTTGAGATTGCGGAATGCAACCAAACCAAACACAAGTCCGCAGAGGGACAAGAATAGCAGAAGGGGTGAAATCCAAGCCAACAAACCAAGCAGTCCGAACGCCAAGCTTAATAGGGCGGCTCGGCTCAGCGATTTGTAGGTGTATTCCTCCCGGTTCGCTTCATCGTAGGTAGCGCCGATAGTGGGCTGTAAGTCGTTGATGGTTTGGCTCATAAAGGAAGATCTATCTTGCGATGTACCGAACCCAAGCAAACCCTCAAAGGGGCGTTTTCGACTTAGATTCGACGTGAAACAGGCAGTGGATTGAGTCTGGAACCGCCGCTGGTAGCGATCGTCCACATGACCAATCCCAGCATGACGGTTGCAATTACCACTACGGTCATTGGCGCCCACAGGTTCAAATCCTCACCAAGCCTAACTGAGGCAATCGGAGTAAATTCTGTGTTTGCCACAGAAAGCTCACTATTTCGAGCAAATTGTCGAGGCAAAAACGCATAGCTATCCAAGGACGCCAGTCGGATATCTTTTCGATACCGATCGACGACGAGTGCCCTCTCCTTTTGGGCTTTTGGAGGGATATAGGAACTATCGTTCTTCTTGGGGGCAGCCGGGGTTGGAATAGGGAAAAACGTTTTGGCTCGCTTGATCGCAGCTGGGTCAAGCTTTTCGAGTTTGGCAAGTTTTTCCTTTGCCTCTGGGAGTGGGCAGGCTCGCAAGTAGTTGATGACAGGCACTTTGACCCACGAGTTTTCATCGTTTGCTTTTTCGAACATCTCGGTCAATCGATCCAGTTGGCTCCAATCACCCCAACGGGCCAAATCTGGGATCACCAAATCAGCTAGTTCCGGACGGTCCAGCAAGTGATGCATGGTCTTTGTGATCGATTCCTTTGGCAATTGGTTGATTTCCGTACCGTGGAATCGCAACGCCATGACCGCCGAATAGATGTCTGCGTATTGTGTCTCTTTGTCGTGGAAGAAACGGTCTTCGATCAGCTTCAGTCCCGATTCGCCTTTGATGGTCAAGTAGGCTGCCAACAGTGCATCCAATCCTGCCCTGGCCTCTGGATTCGGGCTCGTGATCAACGATTCAAAGGTCTTCGCATCCTCGGGTTTCCCGCAGATTCCAAGCATTGTGTAATACAGACGCTTTCGGTCCGGCGACTTGGATGGATCCTGAACCCATTTGAGCAATTGCTCACGATCCATTTTGTCCTTTAGCAAAACAACGTCCGAGTACGGAGCGAGAGCAAATTCGTCATAGCAATCGCGAGCCAACATGGAGTCGGCATGTTCAAAGTACTGTTGGTAGAAGGCGAGTCGCTCGACAGGATTGTCGGGCAAGCTGCGAATCTTTTCGATGTATTTTTCGCCGTCGGCCGTCAATGGTAGCGGAGATGACCAGACCAAATCGCGAGGATCAACACCCATGAGCAAGAACTTCTTGGCGGAGCGTCCAGGTCCAAAGTACGTTGCTTGAATCGCTTGATCGACCTTCAGAAGATTTTCGCCCGACAAGACTTTCTCGATTTTGAACTCGGCTTGTCCATCGATATCTTTTCGCCCATCGGTTTCCAGTCTACCGATGGCGATCGCATCCATGGATTGCAGCTCTTGGCGTAGCGTTTGAGACGCTGCGGTACAGAACGGGCAGTTCTCATGGCGTTCCTCGGAAAAGCCCGCTTCTGAGAGCAAAATGACCCCGATCAGAGCCAGGAACACACGCCCCCAGGCCGTTCGGTTTTGGCCGCTTCGCATGGTCGTTACCTTTGTCTTAATTCGTATAATCATTATCAACCCAACTTTGGAACAATTTCTAAAGAAGGCTCGGCCTTCGCAAGTTCCCTTAATGTACGTCATTCAGGGGTGCCAAGACCAGACGTTCCCGGCAAATTTGAGACGGGTTCTCGGTCGGGGAATCGGATTTGACTGGTAAAATTGCAGCATATGGCTACATTTCATAGGTCCAAACCTGTGGTTGTGACTCCGGCTCGATTTCGCAGTTCAAAATTTTTAAAAATGCAATTACCGATACTAAAGGTTCTGTCACCCGCCGAAACGAGTTCTGCTGCCGTGGCGGATGCAGAAAATGGATCCATGACGTGCGGCTCAACGGTTGGTCAATTCGAACCGAGCCGCCGCTTGCCGCCATGGTTGCGAAGGCAAGTTCCTAAAGGGAATGCAAACCATTTCACCGCCGGTTTGCTAGACGAACTCAAACTCGAGACGGTTTGCGATAATGCCAAGTGCCCAAATCGCATGGAGTGCTATTCGCAAAAGACGGCAACATTCATGATCCTCGGCAACGTTTGCACGCGGCCATGTGGGTTCTGTGCGGTGTCGCGTGGCAAGCCTGAGGCGCTCGAATTGGATGAACCGGAGCGCGTTGCAGAAGCTGCATACCGTTTAGGGTTAAAGCACGTTGTTATCACATCCGTCACACGCGACGATCTGCCGGATGGAGGCGGTGACCATTTTTACCAATGCGTGATCGCCGTGCGGAAGAAGACCGGTGCAGCGATCGAAGTTCTTACGCCAGATTTTATCCGACACAAACATGGTCTGGACCGTGTCATTGAATCAGCTCCCGAAGTCTTCAATCACAACATGGAGACAGTCCCGCGGCTTTACCGAAAAGTTCGTGGTCCCAAAAGCGAATACCGATGGACACTTGAGTTGCTGAAGCATATCAAAACATCCAATCCCAACATCAAAACCAAAAGCGGCTTGATGCTCGGACTCGGTGAAACGCGAGATGAATTGCTTGAGTGCTTGGCGGATTTGCGAACCTACGATTGCGACTTTTTGACCTTGGGCCAATATCTCCAACCTGGTCCAAAATACCTGCCTGTCGTTCGTTACGTTCCACCAGAAGAGTTTGACGAACTCGGAGCGATTGCCAGATCGATGGGATTCAAAAAGGTTGCTTCAGGGCCTTTCGTTCGAAGCTCCTACCACGCACGCGAAATGACAGACGAAGCATAATTCTGAATAGCGTATGCTTGGGTCCTAGTCCTTGTTCCTCACAACCTCTCCCCAGGGAAAACCCGTCATGCCAGTCTCGCTTCGCTCTGCAATGACTCTTGTCACGATGTCCATCTCCGCGATGCTATCGACGGGCCTAGCGATGAATCCATTGTCTGCACAAGTTCCTAAAGCCAATGAAGACGAGTCGTTGGTGAGCATGAGCCCATTGCCTGATCCGCTGCTTAGCAAGGATGGCACGAAGATTACCGATGCGGCCCAGTGGCCAGCACAACGCGAGTACTTGGCTAACTTGATCGCCGAGCATGAGTACGGTTTCGCTCCACAGGAGAAGGCGATCGTTACGTGGGATTTGGTTGAACAAGGATTGATGAACGACAACAAAACCAAGCGTCAACAATTTGTCGTTCATTTGAAGTCCAAAGAAGCCGCAATCGACGTGGATTTGGTCTTATTCCTCCCCAATTCGGAGGTGAAATCGAAAGGCTGTTTTCTCGGACTTAATTTCCAAGGAAACCATACAGTCGCCTCGGATCCGGCGATCCGTTTACCGAAAAGCTGGGTGGCGAATGACCCCAAAATCGGCGTAACCGCCAATCAAGCCACCGAAGCCGCTCGCGGGGGGCAAAGCGATCGTTGGCCCATTGCTGAGATCAATGCACGTGGATATTCGGTCGCAACAGCTTACTACGGTGACTTGGATCCTGACTTTGACGACCAGTTTGCAAATGGCGTACATTCTCTCTTTCCGTCGCACAAGGCGACCAAGGAGCATCCGAATCGATGGGGCTCGATCGCTGGTTGGGCGTGGGGATTGTCGAGGCTGATGGATGTTCTGGTTGAACAACCCAGTATCGATGCAAATCGTGTAGCCGTGATCGGTCATTCACGACTCGGTAAGACTGCGCTTTGGGCGGGTGTAACCGATCCTCGCTTTTCCATCGTCATTGCAAATAACTCAGGCTGCGGAGGAGCGGCTTTGGAACGACGCAATTTTGGAGAAACCGTGTTTCGCATTAACACTTCGTTCCCGCACTGGTTCAATCCAAATTTCAAACAGTACAACCAAAACGAATCTGCGATGCCATTTGATCAGCATACGGTTGTTGCCTGTATCGCACCTCGGCCTGTCTACATTGCCAGCGCGACGAAAGACCTGTGGGCTGACCCGAAAGGGGAATATCTGGGAGGTTGGTATGCGACCCCTGTTTACAAACTGCTCGGTTTCGATGGCCTTCCTTCAGAAACGCCTCCCCCTGCGGACCAATCCGTAGGAGATAGAGTTGGCTACCACAATCGTACGGGCAGTCACGATATTTTGCTGTTTGATTGGCAGCAGTACATGAACTTTGCCGATCGGCATTGGAAGTAATCGATCACAAGAACTTCGTCACGAGGTTCGATGTTCGTGCTGAGGATCCTCGACGATGGGTTCAAGCCGCTCATCATCAGGCTGAATTTGCTCAGATGCCGTCTCATCCTGAGGCGGTTCATCCTGAGGCGGTTCATCCTTAGAAGGTTCATCCTTAGAAGGTTCATCCGAACTTGGTTCCATCTCGGATTCAGGCTCCATCTCAGATTCCTGTTCGGGCGGTGGATCGGGTTCGTTCAACTGACGTTCCATCGACTTGCTGCGTTCTTCCAACCGCGAATGCCAATTGGCAATGATTTCGTCTAGTGCCTGTCCGCAATCGGGATCCATTTCCAGCAGCGCGTTGCGTAGTTTTGCTCGGACTTGCAAAACGCGATCCGCCAAACGTTTTCCTTGAAACAGCGGCAGCATCGCACGAACTTGCTCACGATACTTTGCGTTCCATTCGGGTATGCTTCGAACCGCACGTGCGACCATTGCAGGATGTGCTGCGAACAGAGAAAACTCTGTATCTTGAAACACTTGGTCCATGCCATGAGGAAGGAACACGGCTGGCTTTTCGCTTGGCGGAAAGTACAGCCGGTAGTTGTTGGCGTTTCCTACGTAGCCATCCCAATGGCAAATCATGGTTTCAAAAGCCATGAAGCGTAAGAATGCATCGACGTCCAACGCCTGTTCCAAAAGCCGTTTTTTTACAATTGGATCTTCTTCGGCGCACGCTGCTACGAGTTTTGCTAGATCGCTTCGATCGTCAACGCCGGTACCTTCGTCGCGTTCCAATTCCGCGTCAATGTCTTGGCAAAATCCTCCGTCATACAAATTCCCGTCGCTGTCTCTGAAATGCATTGAGAGAAATTGCTGATCGAAGCCTTCTTTGACGACATACAATCCGAGGTCTCGATCGTTTAGCCAGACGCGTGCATGGGCGATGCGGGGGGCAGGGATTTTGAGATCCTGGCACAAGCTCATGCAAAGCCACTCGCATGTGTACGTGTCGTCTTGAACGGAGTTGTTCAGGTGCAGTTTGTCTAACGAATGGAACGATTGTCCCTTTTTGAATTTGTCGACGTTGATCGTAAAAGCAGGCTTGTCGTCCAATTCCTGAAAACTGCCGGCTGCCCCCTTTAGTTTAATGCCAACATCTTTGAGGGTCGGGCCACCCTCTTCTGCGATAGTACAGCGAACATACTGTCGCGGATCGTCGCGCAATTTGCGTTCTTGGGTATTGGATAACTGAATGCGGATGCGATAAACGACTTGCTTAATAAAGAAGACGTCGCTTTTGCTGACCGTACGCTTCGAGTCCTTGGTGGCATTGGACTCCGCTGAGGCAGTCGTTGCGACGTCTGGCGGGGATGAAGAACTACAACCGGCCGAACCAAACCCAAGAACGAGAAGGAGAAGCCAGAGTGGAGTTCGTTTATTCTTCATGAATCAACCGATGATCTCGTGTACGACTCTCCCGTACAAATCGGTGAGCCGAAAATCTCGTCCGCCATACCGGTAGATTAAACGCTCGTGGTCTAATCCCAACAAGTGTAATAATGTAGCGTGAAAGTCATGCACATGCACGCGATCTTGTCTTGCATAGAATCCATATTCATCCGTTTCGCCGTACGAGATTCCTTTCTTTACGCCGCCGCCCGCCATCCAATACGTGAACGCATGTGGGTTATGGTCTCGACCATTTTTCCCTTGGGCGGTGGGAGTGCGTCCAAATTCAGCCCCCCAAATCACCAGCGTATCCTCGAGTAACCCTCTCGCTTTTAGATCTTTGAGAAGGCCAGCGATGGGGCGATCGACTTCGAAAGCAAGCTCTTCGTGCTTTTCTTTTAGTTGTTCATGCTGGTCCCAGTAGCTGTGACTAACCTGAACAAATCGAACACCGGCTTCACTCATTCGGCGAGCAAGGAGACATTGCCTACCGAAATTTTCGGTCTTTGCGTTATCGATTCCATACAAACGAAGCGTCGCTTCGGTTTCACCGCTGGTATCGAGTACGCCTGGCGCTTCGGTTTGCATTCGAAAAGCCAATTCCATGGACTGGATGCGAGAGTCGAGCAAATGCGTTGCCCCGTTTCTTGCCAAATGCGATCTATTCCAATTCTGAGCCAGATCCATTTGCTGACGCAGATCCGAGGAACTGGTGATGGCGTTTTTCAAGTTTGCTATGGTCGCGGATTTCATGTCGGCGCGACTACTGCCGATCCGTGTTGCTTGGTGTTCGGCGGGCAAGAAAGCTGAACCGAAATTTTGTACGCCGCCATGACCCAAGGTTGGATTGATGGTAATAAAACTGGGCAAGTTCTGGTTTTCGCTACCCAACCCGTAACTTACCCATGCTCCCATACTCGGCCGAACAAAGGTATCGCTTCCGGTGTGTATTTTGAGCAAGGCACCGCCATGGGCTTCATTGGATCCATGCATGGATTTAACAAAAGTTATCTCATCGGCGCAACTGCCGATTTCAGGAAACAAATCGCTGACCCACGCCCCCGATTCACCGTATTGTTTAAAACCCCATGGGCTCTTTAGCAGGTTCCCTGTTTGCGAAAACTGGACTCTGGGCTTGTCGAAGGGCAATGGCTTGCCATCATCGATCGCTAGCTGAGGCTTGTAGTCAAACGTATCGACGTGCGAAGGTCCGCCATGCATAAACAAAAAGATCACACGTTTCGCTTTGGCCGGAAAGTGCAATCCGCTGCTATCCCCCGCTTGCACGATTGGCGACGACTCCTGTGCAAGCATCGATGCTAAAAAGATGCCACCTAAGCCGTTGGTTGTCGAATGCAGCCAATGACGACGATTCATACTTGTCGAGTCTTGACTGTTCTGCATGGCAACACGACTTGCTTCTCGCTTATTCGACATAGATAAACTCGTTCGTAAGGAGCATCGCTCTGCACACTCGAATCCATTGGTCCAATCCGGAATTCATTTCTGCCAATTGCAACTCCGCGTTCGTTGTTGCATGGTTGCTTGATAGATAGTTTCTCACAAACTGGACTTCAACTTCATAAGGTTCTCTGCAGTAGAGTGTTTTGGTGACAAAACGCAGACGCTCGGAGTCGTTGGAACTGCTTTGGTGCACTTGTTTAGCCAGTTGGTTTCCGATCTCTTGGGGGAGAGGGTGGTTCATGAAGAACAGCGACTGATGAGGAACGATTGTCGACGTTCTCTTCTCAACAGATACTCCAGGCTCGACGTAATCAAAAGTCGATAAGAAGTCGGAAAGTGCGGCGCGATTGACTTCTAAGTAGACCGTGCGATGCTGGTTTCCGATGTTTCCAGCCCCTTCCATATTGGGATTGGCAACGGATGCTGCATTCAATGCACCGATGCTATGTTCCGTATTGAGCAATCCCGCGACGTTCAGCAAAGAATCGCGGATCGTCTCCGCATCCATGCGGCGGATGTTTTGCTTCCAAAGCCAGCGATTTTCTGGATCCTTGACAGACATGTGCTCATCATGATTGGAACTGAGTCGATACGTATCCGATAAAACGATCTGCTTGTGGAGCCATTTGATCGACCATCCGTTTGCAATAAATTCATTTGCGAGCCAGTCCAAGAGTTCGGGATGAGTTGGCTGTTCGCCTCGCAAGCCAAAGTTAGAGGACGACGCGACCAATCCTGTGCCGAAATGCCCCTGCCAAATACGATTGACCAGCACGCGTGCGGTTAGCGGATGCGAGGGATCGACTAGCCATTGTGCCAATTCGAGTCTGCCTGAATGCTTTTCTGGGATTTGCAAGGCAGGTTCATTTCCGGCAGGCTTGAATAGGGTAGGTACATCGCGTAGTAACGGTGTACCAGACGTCTTTAAATGGTTTCCTCGGACGTTGAGAGAGACCAATTTGACATCGCTATCCTGAACAGCCATGGTACGAGACGGCTGTGGTATCTCCTTTTCTAGTTTCGTAATCGCCTCTTTTAATGCGAGGAGCGGAGCGAGGTCCGATTCAGTCAGGAACTCTTCTAGCTTCTCGGGAAACAGAAACGTTCGGCCATCAGCAAAGAGTGAATCCGATAGTTTTGAAAGCTCTGCCGATTCGATTGCTCCCTTTTCATTGCGTGGAGCATCCATTGCTTGTCCGAAGGCCTGTTTTATTGCGTTGCCGTAGCTCTCAATCAACGCCGTTCTCGACCCGGGCAATGGTTGCTGCACAAGCAACGCATGGAATGGCACCGACTTGAGCGGTTCCTGCTGAAGCGATTCCCAAACTCTGGATGCTTCCTGCTCGAAGTTGGGAGCGTCGTAGTTTTTCAATTGGTGCCACGCATAGAATACATCTTGCTCAGTCGATTCCTTGGACGGAGTGGCTAATCGTTCGGACCACTTTTGGTACGCCTTGGTATCCACGCCCACGGAATCGCCAGGACTATTGGATTGGGTGGAGGTTGCGTGCATCACAGCAATGAGATCATGCAACTGCTTTTCCATTGCTTGCAACTTTAGCTGCCTGCTTTGGGAAGCGTATTGCGATTTGGTTTGCTGAAGCCGCTCGGTATGTTGCTGGATACGATTACGTTGTTCTGCATCTGGAATCTCGCGTTCATTCCATTGTGCAACGTGGTTTAGATGCTCCATCGATCGCGTGCTGTGGAAGATACCCGCCAGTGAATAATAATCTCTGGCCAAAATCGGATCGAATTTGTGATCGTGGCATCGGGCGCATCCAAGTGTTAAGCCGAGAAACACTTTGCCTACGGTATCGATTTGCTCGTCGATGATGTCCGATACCAGTTTGGGCTTGTCTTGTTCGGCAAGCATTTTTGGACCGATGACCAGGAAACCGGTTGCTGTCAGAAGCCTGCTTTGTTCGGGCTCGGTAGCAGCGGGGAGCAGATCGCCAGCCAATTGCTCCATGACGAATTGGTTGTAGGGCATGTCCGCATTGAATGCATCGATAA
>CAIXME010000732.1 GCA_903920425.1 uncultured Pirellula sp.
AAAGCACCCTCGTTCAAACAAACATAAAGGATGAATGCCGTGAGCGATGAAGTGACCGTGAGTGCGTGGGCTGCATAATGGACGGGGATAGAAAAAATGGACCTGAACACCGCGAAGATCAGCATCGCGGATGGGATCATCCAAACCATCCAGTTCCATTGGTATTTCGGACGCCACTGCAGCCAAAGAGCAGGCTTCGCAAGAACGCCGTCATGCCATAGCTCTGCAGCTACCATACCCAATGCGCAAAGAAAGGCACCGAGTATTGTCTGGAACCAAACACCTTTTACTGGTTCGTCGTCATACCACTCTTCGCCTTGATCGGTTGTCGACAATAGATAGCATCCCAATAGGGACAGGATCGATGGCATCAGCAATCGCTGCAGCGCAATTTCTATTTCCATACTCTTTGGAGTTTCCTGTCCGAATGGGATTGCTTATGCAGGCTCGCGAAAAACAGGTGTCAAACGTTGGTACCCCTGCATATCAATAGGGGTATCAGGTTCGGCGATAAACAAACATCCTGCGTTTGGCGATTCGCCTCGCCTTTCGAGCGGCATGTGCTCCACGGCTGTGGTGATAACCAAAACCATACGACCGTTCCATTCAATCCATTGCGGGCAAGTCGCTTGAGGGCTGCCTGGGGTATGCCACTCTCGCTCAACGCTGCCTGTCGCGATCGACACTTGAATGGTTCTGCCGAACGCAGCTGGGTTGGGGTTGTACAATGAGATGATGACACTCTTGCCGTCGAGCGAAGCCGTCATTCCATCCGGAACAGCAGGATCGTTCGACAAATCAACTACGACGCGTTCCGAGACAATCTTGCCTGCTTCTGTGTCGATTCTGTACGCGACTACCTTGCGGGTCGGCGAATCGATATCCAGCAATTCGATATGGTTTGAGCCAATCTCCGTAATGCACTTTCCGTTACTGCAGATCTGATCCGAGCGAAGTCGAAACAAACGAGCGTCACGACCACGCCAGAAATAGAGGCCCGCCTTCTTGGTCTTGAACTCCAAATCCTTGGTCCCAAAAATCAAATTTCCATCCCAGGTTAATCCGTCATTGACAACGGTATTCGTGCAATCGTCATCGATTCCGGTTACGAAAGGGACGTACTCTTTCGTGCTTGGATGAAAGATGCCAATGGATCGTTCGCATCCCGCTACGAAATTACCTTTGTCGGTAACGAACGCAAAGCCTGGTCGTCCCGGCAACTCATGCGACGTATTTGTTTTGGAGTCCAAATCAAAAACGTTGATGGAGCCGTGGCTTGCGTTTGGGCCGTGTTGGATTGCAACCCATGAAAATTGATTCTTGCCCATCGGATACGGCCCCTCAGGTAAAAACCTAAGCGCATCCGATGGTGGTGAGAACAAAAGATTGGTCGAATTCAATTCCGTTACGCCTTCTCGAAAGCAGAGTCAAACGCGCGACCGCTTGGGGCAAAGTCAATATTCTTGACGAAGCCTGCAGCTTCTTTGGCGCCAAATTCTCGGTCCATTCCCGAGTCTTCCCATTCGACGCTGAGAGGGCCAGCGTATCCAATGTCATTCAGTGCGCGGATGATTTCTTCGAAGTTGACGTTTCCGCGACCTGGACTTCGGAAATCCCAACCGCGACGTGGATCGCCAAAGTTCAAATGGCTGCTCAAGATACCGGAGCGGCCGTTGAGCTTCGTCGCAGCATCCTTGATGTGAACGTGATAAATGCGATCAGGAAACGCACGGATGAATTCAACAGGATCGACACCTTGCCAAATCAAGTGGCTAGGGTCAAAGTTGAAACCGAATTCAGGTCGGTTATCCAATGCCTTGAGGGCCATTTGAGCCGTGTAGATGTCAAAGGCGATTTCGGTTGGGTGCACTTCTAATGCAAAGCGAACTCCGCATTTCGCGAACTCATCCAAAATGGGATTAAAGCGCTTAGCCAGCAACGCGAAGCCGTCATCGATCATCGACTGTGGGACGGGCGGGAAAGAATAGTTCAGGTGCCAAATACTGGAGCCAGTGAAACCATTTACCACGCTCACGCCAAACTTTTTGGCGGCCCGAGCGGTCGCCTTCATTTCTTCGATCGCTCGCTCGTTGACTCCGCTAGGATTTCCATCGCCCCAAACATAACCTGGCAAAATCGCCTTGTGACGAATGTCGATCGTGTCCAAAACAGCCTGTCCCACCAAGTGAGCACTGATCGCATGGCACTGCAATCCAACGGCACTCAAGGCAGCTCGTTTTGCATCGCAATACTTTGGATCCGAGTTTGCCTTGTCAACTTCGAAGTGATCTCCCCAGCATGCTAGCTCGATGCCATCGTAGCCAAAATCCTTGGTAAGTTGAGCCATCTTGGAAAAGGGCAAATCGGCCCACTGTCCGGTGAACAAGGTGACGGGTCGTGCCATGCTGGGAATGTCTCCTGAAATGAATGTTGTCGGAAAGGAATTCGGCCCACTAGAATAACATGACTTTCGTATCCATCACAGGCAGGGCAAAAGAATGATACAAGGGCTCAGTATCCGCGAATCCGTTGGGGGCAACGATATCGATCGGATCGTGGCTCTACGCTACGAAATCTTGCGCAAACCTCACGATTTATCGCTTGCCGATGCGGCATTTTCCAACGATTCCTCTAGCGATACCGTTCATTTCTTGGCCGTTTCCGACGAGAAACTGGTCGGATGCTCGACTTTGATTTTCAACCCCAAAACGGGAGAAGCTCAGTTGCGAGGTATGGCCGTCGCTCACGAATATCAGAACCAAGGGATCGGGCGGCTAATGCTAAGCGCAGCACATGCACGAGCTCGTAACGCGGGTGCGTCGCTCTGGTGCAACGCACGCTTTTCTGCAATAGGTTTTTATGAGAGGAACGGTTGGGTTCGGAAAGGAGAACTGTTCGAAATGCCGGTGATCGGATTGCATTCCGTTATGATTTGGTGCGGAAACACAGGTGGAGCAGAGACGCAGCCGATCAGAACATGCTAAGATGGGGTCGGCAAAGTCAACGTCGTCGGCACGTTTCAAAGGCCTTTCACCTAGAATTTAGAATAGACGAGATCGCGGACGGCAGGGCTGAACGTGACTGCTCCTTTTGCGAGGCTCGGTGGCAAGTGTGACGGTCGGTATCGAATCGTTTGGAAGCGAACGGAATCAGAATGAACCAAATCGAAAACAAGAAAGACGTCGTTCTCTTCGACGGCCATTGCAATTTTTGCCGGTCGCAAATCGAGATCTTGCGTCGGCTCGATGGCGGCAAACGGCTAGTCTTCTTGTCGCTCCATGATCCGAGCGTGAAAGTGGATTATCCAGACCTGTCGTATGAGCAACTGATGGATCAAATGTGGATTGTGTCTCGTTCCGGAGAACGCTTTGGCGGAGCTTACGCCGTACGTTATCTGACGCGATTGCTCCCCCTCTTGTGGCCAGCTGCCCCGCTTTTGCATTTCCCTGGGTTAATGCCCATGTGGTGCTTTCTGTATCGTCAAGTTGCAAAGTATCGGTACCGTCTCGCTGGTAAGAACTGCGATGAAGGCGGGACTTGCTCATTGCACCATTCTGGGCGAGTAGCGAGCAAGCCGCCCGCGAATTAGACCTGCAATGATTGTGTCTCATCTGATTCGGGAGCAACTGCGCCAGTACGCAGTGCAGTTGGGCTTTAGTCATTTTGGGGTCGTCACCGACGTGCCCGCTCCTGGCTTCGAACAATTAAAGGAATGGGTCGAGCGAGGATACGCCGGCTCGATGTCCTACATTCCCGATAGGATCGATGCTTATCAAAGCCCGCAATCGGTTTTGGCAGGTTGCAAGAGTATCGTCATGCTGGCGATGCCCTACCAATCGCACGCACTTACCAAACCATCCAAATCGCATTCTTCGCTCGACAGCCAAAACCATCCGGTTTCGGACTGCATGATCGGTAGCTACGCAAGTGGCGGCGTTGACTATCACGATTTGATTCGGCAGCGTTTAAACCTCTTGTCTGAAAATCTGCTGGCTCAATGCCCTGGATCGGTCAGTCGTGGCGTCGTCGATACCGCACCGTTGATGGAACGGGACTATGCGAGACTTGCTGGGCTCGGCTGGATAGGCAAGAACACGTTGCTCCTCAATCAGGAGATCGGCAGTTTTTTCTTTCTGGCAGCGCTTTTGACTGACGTCGAGTTGTCTTCCGACTCCCTGTTTGAATCGAGTCATTGCGGGACTTGTACGGCCTGCTTGGACGCGTGCCCTACCAACGCTTTTCCAGAGCCGCATGTGCTCAATGCCTCGCGGTGCATCAGTTACCTCACGATCGAGCACCGAGGGGAGATCGCTCCCGAGCTATGCGATCAGATGCAAAATTGGGTCTTTGGCTGCGACGTGTGTCAA
>CAIXME010000733.1 GCA_903920425.1 uncultured Pirellula sp.
CAGTCGGGTGTTATGCCGATCATTTTTGCGAGCAGTATGTTGATGATCCCAGGTTTGGTATTGGGAGTGATGGCAAGTGCATTGGCGGCTCCATCGGGTTGGTCCGCAACGCTCTCTGGAATCTTCCAATCGATGTCCTCGATGTTCACGAGCGGATCCTCGTTCAGCTACAACGTGCTTTACGTTCTGTTCATCTTCTTCTTCTGTTTCTTTTGGACATCGATCATGTTCAATCCAAAGGAAATGTCCCAGAACCTGCAAGACTCGGGCGCGTTCATCCCTGGGTATCGTCCAGGAAAGCGCACTGCAGATTATTTGGAAAAGGTGATGGTACGAATCACTTACGTTGGAGCAGCGTTTTTGGCGCTGGTAGCTATTGTTCCTACCATCATCACTTCGCAATTTGGCGTCTCTCAAAACGTTGCGGCGTTTTATGGTGGGACGGGATTGTTGATTGCGGTCAGCGTGGCATTTGATTTGATCCAGAAGATCGACAGTCATTTGCTCATGCGAAACTACAAAGGCCTACTCGAACAGTAGACATTGGGTTTCAGGCTTTGTTGATTGGCCAATCGACGGATTGGCTTTGCATCGGTTAACTCGTGTTGACCTGTATGCTTTCCGGTTTGCATGTTCCTTTTGTATATTTTCGCGCTAAGCACTAGAAGGGCCGCTGTAATGCGATTGGTATTCATCGGCCCGCCCGGTGCTGGCAAGGGAACGCAGTGCAAGCGATTGGTGGAATTGCTCAAAATCCCCCATCTATCCACGGGTGAGATGCTGCGAGCGGTCAAGCGTCAGGACACAGCGTTGTCCCGATGGGTGGCTTCGTATATCGACGCTGG
Source organism: uncultured Pirellula sp. (assembly GCA_903920425.1). Classification (GTDB taxonomy): domain Bacteria; phylum Planctomycetota; class Planctomycetia; order Pirellulales; family Pirellulaceae; genus JBKCUI01. Next base: position 846 of record CAIXME010000733.1, read on the forward strand.
CAAACTGGCCCCAGATCACTTGGTAATGCGCATCGTTGCACAGAAGCTTCAAAGCGAAGAATGCGTAAACGGTGCCCTTTTTGACGGCTTTCCGCGTACGATCATTCAAGCCCAACTTCTGGACGATTACTTGTCCGAGCAAGGACTAAAGCTGGACTTAGCCCTTGAATTACGCGTTGTGGAAGAAGAGTTGATCCAACGTTTGCTCAAACGCGCCCAGATCGATGGCCGCGCTGATGACAATTATGAGACGATCAGGGAGAGACTGAACGTATTCAAAACGCAAACGGCTCCGTTGACGGAATACTACGCAGCTCAAGGAAAGTTAGAGCGAGTCGATGGTATGCAGTCCGAAGAACTCGTTTTCGAAGCGATCAAGGCCTCGGTTTCTCGTCACTAAGCAACACCTCTTGGAAAACTAGGTGCATCTGCACACATGGCCGCAGGCAAGTGATCATAATGACTTGCTGACCGCTCAGCCAAGGCGTTCTTTGGATTGAGGCAGTTCGCGAGTTCATCGAGGGCCATTCATGCATATCTTGCCGATTCTGGCTCTGGTTCTTTTGGTAGGTTTCCTGACAGGCGCAAACCTCTTTGCTTTAGGCGCTTGCTCGCTGTTAGTGGTTTTCCAGCTTGCTCAATACTTTAGCGATCGATGGGCAGAAAGTCTGAAGGTAGAGCGGACGCAGCAGCGGGCGGAATACAATATCGGCGACAGCATCGCAGTGGGATTGAAATTGCGCAATGATTCAGGCCTCTATATCCCATGGCTTTTTGCAGAGGATGTCTTACCCAAGAGAGCGATCAACACCCCCAACCCGGCGCTGGAGGTTACGGGACAGCCAGCAAAGCTCTATTTTCTGCATGCGCGTCAGCCAGGCTTGATGGCCTACCAGTTACGAGCCTTGCGTCGAGGCTATTTTCAGTTGGGGCCAACCATTTTAGAGACAGGCGATTTGCTAGGACTGCACCGCAATTACCGAATCGCAACCGAACGCGAGTTCATTATCGTGCTACCAAAGTTAATCCCACTGGATGGGATGAATGTCACAAGCCAACGTCCGATGGGCGAATTGCGTGCAAACGATCGAATGCTGGAGGACCCAACTCAAATGATCGGGATCCGAGAGTATCGCATGGGCGATTCCTTGAATCGTATCCATTGGCGAGCCACGGCGAGGACGGGGAAGCTGCATACGCGTGTGTTTCAGCCTACTTGTATTCAGGGAGCCATGATCGTATTGGACATGCATTGCAAAACCAATCCCGACAGAAACGAACCATTGCGAACCGATTTAGCCGTCACGGCTGCTGCGTCGATTGCTCACACTCTGTACATGATGAACCAACCCTTTGGTTTGGTAAGTAACGGCCGTGACGCTGCAGACCGAGTGCGTCAGATGAGCTTGGAACGTGAGTTCTTTGATCGGGAGCAGGTTCGAGACGGGATCGAAATGCAATCGGTGAGCGATCGTTTGCGCCCGGTAGTTTTGCAGGCCAATCGAGGCCCCGAGCATTTTGCCGAAGTACATCGAACACTTGCGAGGTTGGAGCGAACCGATGGTCTTGGATTGCAAGATCTGTTTTTAGAAACAGAGAGCCGTTTTTCGCGGCAGCTCTCGGTTATTGTTATTTTGCAGAATGTCGATGATGAATCGGCATTTGCGTTAGCTTCGCTAAAGCGACGAGGCTACTCGGTATGTGCTGTTATCAATCAACATTCTCAGGATGGTCTGTCCGATTCCGCGGCGAAATTGGTCGCTTGCCACATTCCGGTATATGCATTGCCTAACGAGTCCTCTGTTCAAAACGTATGCCGTGAAATCTTGGTCGCATCATAATCATCATGGTTTTGATGAGGACCAAAGCAAGTTGCGAATTCCAAACGTACAATATGCTTGGGCAACTATTCCCAATTCATGAGATCGTTTTTAGGGGCAGGCAATTTTGTTAACCTCACGTTTGCTTTGGTTTGTTTTCTCTTGCTCTCTTCTTTTGGTTTGCAGCAGCGTCGGGAATTGCCAAACACGCTTGGTTACCACGAGACAGGCTCCCGTCGCAGATTTCGATTTTCGATTTCATCGCATTGGTACGCCCGAAGACTG
>CAIXME010000734.1 GCA_903920425.1 uncultured Pirellula sp.
CACATCGATGGTGTAGATGGTGCCTGGCTCTTGATCAGGCAGTTCGAACATCACATCGAGCATAATCTCTTCGATGATGCCACGAAGTCCGCGTGCTCCAACACACTTGACGTGTGCCTTCTTGGCGATCCCATTCAGAGCGGCTTCGGTGAACTGCAATTCGCAATTCTCCATACCGAACAAAGCTTGGTACTGCTTGATCAGCGCATTCTTTGGTTCGCTCAGAACCTTGACCAAACCTGGGATATCTAGCGGAGCGAGGGAGGTCACAACCGGGAGCCGGCCAACCAACTCGGGGATCATTCCAAATTGCAGGATATCGTCCGAGGTCACTTGGGCGAGCAGCGATGCCACGTCCCCTTCTTCGCGAACGCTGGAACCAGGTCCGAAGCCGAGTGACTTCTTGCCCAATCGCTTCCTGATAATTTCTTCAACCCCGACGAACGTACCACCGCAGATGAACAGAATGTTCGTTGTGTCCAACTGGATGTACTGCTGCTCTGGGTGCTTTCGACCACCTTGAGGAGGAACGTTTGCAACGGTCCCTTCGAGCATTTTGAGAAGTGCTTGCTGAACACCTTCGCCTGATACGTCGCGGGTGATCGAAACGTTTTGGCTTGTCTTGCCGATCTTGTCCAATTCATCGATGTAGAGGATGCCGCGTTGAGCTGCATCGATATCGAAGTCGGCAGCGTGCAGCAGTTTCAGCAACAGATTTTCGACATCTTCACCTACGTAGCCAGCTTCGGTCAGCGTGGTTGCATCGCCGATTGCAAACGGCACATTGAGCATTTTAGCCAAGGTGCGAGCCATCAATGTTTTGCCGCTGCCGGTTGGTCCGACTAGCAAAATATTGGACTTTTCGATTTCAACATCTGACCCTGCCCAGTCCGAGGTCAACCGTTTGTAGTGGTTGTGGACAGCGACGGCCAGGGTTCGTTTGGTTGGAACTTGACCAATTACATATTGATCGAGATGTTCAACGATATCGCGTGGGGTTGGGATTTCGTTGAAAAGCTTCTTCGAGTTCGGACGTCTGCGTTGCTCTTGATCCAAGATCGATTGGCATAGTTCGATGCACTCACCGCAGATGTACACGTCCCCTGGTCCCTCTACGAGCGGACCCACATCGCGATAGCTCTTTCGGCAGAAAGAACAAAAAGCGTTCTTTTTCGTGGTACTACTGCTGCTGTTGCCGCCGTTATTTCGACGACCAGCCATGACATCCTTACCTGAGGGCATTTTCGACTCCTTGCTAGTTCACTGCGTTGTGGTTGTCTGGGACGACCTGTCCCGCGAACCTCGGCCAGCGCAGCTGACGAATGGACACGTATTATGTGGAAGCTCGATTGGTTGTTCTGAAAACGATTGCCTAGCAACATTCTCAGAATCGAACCGGGCATCCTTGTCCACAGTCTCGAGCCGATGAGTTTGGTGTAAATTCGCTCGGATGTGAGTCCTCGCGACAATCGGCCTCCCAGGCCGAATAATTTTCGTAGTCGTTCAAGTCTAACACACAGACGATTGGGAATCAGAGAATTTTTTACTCTGATTTCGATGAGTCTGTTTTGCTAGATGTCTTTGGCGTGGGCTGAGAAGACCGACGAGGTTGCTCCGCCAACAACGAAGCTATGTTTCGGAATTCTGCTTCGTTGATGTCACCCCCACTCCGCATTTCCTCAAAATTCTTTCGTAGCAGTTCATCCATTGGTACGTCTTGGGTGTTGGAATCGCGCAATTTTGACAATACATAAACTGCGATTGCACACACAGTCAACAAAATCAGAACACCAAGAACGGATTGCACGGTTGGGTGGGACAGCAAATCCCAAAGCCCAAAGCTGGGTTTTTGAGCAGTATTCATTGAGGTGAAAAATCAAGCAGGAGATTGAAGGCCAGTTGACGTGATGTCCAGATTACTTGATTCATCCCGAGAGTCCTTCTCGCTTGCACGGTCGAATAGTACGCGCGCGACATCTGCTAAGTCCAGTTTATTTAAACTGAAATATCCCAGAATTTCTACTGGTCATGCAAAAGACTAAGCGAGTTGCTTGGCGTCCAGCTTCATTTTGGCGATTCGTTCGACAACCGTTTTCTTGGCTGCCGCTAAGCCGCTGGCCGATCCGACGGGTTCGACGCCGAACAGATAGAATTTAACCTTGGGCTCGGTTCCAGATGGACGGACGGCGATCGCATTTCCGGACGGACTGGATTCTCCAGCCAACGCCAGATCGAGGATGAGCATGTTGCTCTTCGGAGCATCGAGTGCGACTACCTCTCCGCCGACAATCCGGCGTGTCAAATTGCCGTAATCTCGCACTGAAACGACTTTTAGCCCGCCCATTTGTTGCGGCGGGTTGTCTCGTAACGATTGCATGAGCTTCTTCATGTTGGCCATACCTTCGCTTCCCTCCATCTGAACATTGATGAGGTCTTCTAGGTGGCAACCATGTTCGACCATCAGTTGGTCAAGCCGTTGATGCATGGTCAAGCCAGTAGCTTTCAAGTCGGCAGCTAGCTGGCACATCAACAAACAGGCAACAGGCCCGTCCTTGTCTCTGGCGTATTGCCCAACCAAGAATCCGTGCGATTCTTCCGTTCCGAACGCAAAGTCATCCGGACCGCACGCGTCCATCAAACCGGCTATCCATTTAAACCCGACATGAATGTTTCCTTCGCATCGAACGCCATAGGACTCGGCTATGCGGCGGGTCAGGTCGGTGGTTACCAACGTTTTGATTACGTAGGTTCGAGGAGTGATTTTTCCCGATTGCTTCATTTTTCCTAACACAAAATCGGTCAAAAGCGCTCCTAGCTGGTTCCCGTTGATCGTTGCCCAGGGGCTTTCCGATTCCAAAGTCAACGGACAGGCACAACCCATGCGGTCGCAGTCTGGATCGGTTGCCAAGATGATGTCGGCACCTTTCGTTTTGGCTTCCACGATGATGGAGTCAAAGACTTGGGTGTTTTCTGGATTGCTGACATGCCCAGGAACGTTTGGAAAATCACCATCTGGCGTGGCGTGGGGCGCGAACACCGAAACATCCTGAAAGCCCGCAGCCTTCAGCAACGGCAGGACGGCAAATCCTCCAACGCCATGCAGTGGAGAATACAAAACGCGGAGATCTCGAGATCCGGGCCACGCGAACTTGACGGCAGCGGCCAAGTACTCGCGATCGATTTCGTCGGTGACAATCGATACCTTGCCCTGTGCCAACGCTTCTGCAAACGAAACGGTCTTGATCTGCTGCACATTCATGACTCGGTCGATGATGGCAGAGTCGTGAGGCGGCAAAACTTGCCCCCCAGTTGACCAGTACACTTTGACCGCATTGTCGCTCGGTGGGTTATGCGAAGCGGTAACCATGATTCCACACGAGCAATGCTTGTGACGAACTGCAAAAGACAATTGAGGTGTCGCGCGGTAATCATCTAAAAAGTAAACGTGAAAACCGTTTGCAACCATGATGGATGCGCAAAGTTCCGCGAAATGACGGGACTTGTGTCGTGTGTCATAAGCAATAGCGCACGACAACGCAGCCGAACCGGCACTGCCGGGTTGGTTTTCGGGCAAGCTCAAAATGTAGTCCGCGAGACCTTGGGCGCTCTCTCCGATCGTCCGGTCGTTGATCGCATTGGACCCAAAGTCGTACATTCGTCCACGACGTCCACCCGTACCAAAGGGAATGATCGTCCAAAAAGCATCATCGAGTGCTTGCCACTTACCTGACGTGATATGCTCCAAAATAGCAGGTACATAATGAGCATATCGCGACTCGGTCAACCAGCACGTAATGTTTTCGAGGGCCCCTGCGCTGATCTTTCCCTCGGATAACGCTTGTTGGGTTTTTTGAAGTGCCGACGAAATCGCTGATGAAGTAGACAAGCTGACGCATCCTAAAGACATGATGGGAAATGGGAGTTCGGCCCAAATTCTAAATGGAACAAAGCCGTTCCGCCATAGTGCGAGCGATCGGCGCCTCCTCTCTGATCGCGACACTGCCTCCTCCGTCTTCGCTCCCCTGCAGAGCAGCCAACAAAACATCCAACAAAAACCGAACCTCTCCCCTCGCATCTCCCATACAGACCTATCGACACATTGTTGATCATGCTACTTGTGTCGTATCCCAGGTTGCGCGGCGAATCGCCGTCGCAACGCTAGCATTTGCACTTAAACTTTCGCGGTGGTGGCCTTGTCAAAAGGTGTGCAATGCGAAAGATGTACACATTGACGTATCCAACTCACAGGAAGGGAAGGCAACAATTGAATCACTTTTCGAATATGCCGCCGGTCTTTGATTCTCACGCGTATCAAAGTTATCAACGCCAGCGCCAAATGACCCTCGGGGATTTGCTACTGGAAAACCGAATCATTTTCCTGCAAGGCGAGATCTACGCTGGCAACGCCAACGACGTTGTCATGAAACTGCTGTATCTGCAGAGCGAACAGCGAAAAAAGGATATTCACTTCTATATCAACTCGCCAGGTGGTGAGGTCATCTCGACCCTTGCGATCTACGATACCATGCAAATGTTGTCTTGCCCCGTCGCGACTTATTGTGTCGGACAAGCAGCCAGCGGAGCGGCCGTGCTCCTCGCTGGTGGTGCTCCTGGCAAACGCTATTGCTTGCCCAACAGCTCTGTGATGGTTCACCAACCTCACGGCGGAGTTCGAGGTCAGATCTCGGATATCGAAATCCAAGCTCGAGAAATCCTGCGAATGCGGACTCAATTAAACGAGATCCTCGCCAAACATACCGGCAAGTCAGTTGAGCAAATCGCTACCGACACCGACCGCGACTTCTTCCTCACAGCGGATCAAGCCAAGGAATACGGTTTGGTTGACCAATTGTTGACCAAAACACCTTCTGGCGACGAAGAGAATTCCTAACGCACACCAACCTCGGAGCTGACCACTAAATGCCAATGATTCCATACGTCATCGAAAAGAGCGGACGAGAAGAACGCGTTTACGATATCTACAGCCGTCTTCTTAAGGATCGAATCATCTTCTTGGGATCCCAAGTAGACGACGAAATTGCCAATGCTCTTGTCGCTCAAATGCTGTTTTTGCAATCGGACGACCCAAAAGCAGATATCCACATGTACATCAATAGCCCCGGCGGTAGCGTGACCGCAGGCATGGCTATCTATGACACCATGCAGTTCGTTTCTTGCGATGTGGCGACTTATTGCATCGGGCAAGCGGCTTCCATGGGCGCTGTGCTCTTGACGGCGGGAGCCAAAAACAAGCGATACTCGCTACCAAACTCCCGAATCATGATCCACCAACCTCTGGCGGGTATGCAGGGAACTGCCGAAGAAATCTCGATCCACTTGACCGAATTCCAACGCACCAAGCGACGGTTGAACGAAATCTTGATCCGCCATTGCGGTCAAGATCTCGACAAAATCGAAAAGGATACCGACCGAGATCGATTCATGGACCCCGAAGAGGCTGTCAAGTACGGGCTCATCGACAAGGTTGTGGAATCCATGCCTCGAATCGAACCGACGCCGGAAGTATAGCCATCGCTCGATGCCCCCTCTGAGCTGCTCGTCAACAGTGAGCCAGGGTGGAATCGCGACGCAGTTTTACCTTCTAAAAACAAAAAACCATCGGCTGCTAACAGCCGATGGTTTTTCTTTAGAACCAAAATGAATTTGTAAAACGACGTAATCGAATTAAACCGTGACCGTTTCCTTGATCTTCTGCAAGAAGTGGTCACCGCCAGCTTTGCTGAATTCCTTAACTGCCTTTTCGGCTTTCTTAAGGTCTTCGTACTCGAATACAGCTACTCGCTTGAGGCTCTGGTTAAAGACTCCCCAATAAAGTTTGATTCTCGGCTCAGCTGCTGCCTTGCGAGTCCTCTTTGGCTTCGGTTCGGCTGGTGGTGCGTTGGGGTCGACTTCCTTGACGGCCTTCTTCTTACGCGGGGTCTTAGCAACAGTTTCCATGGATAAATAACTCCAGGTGGGTAATGAAGAAAGCAATAACTGCAAAGGCCATTCGCGAACGGAGTGGTAAGTGCGGGAAGAATGGAGACCACAATAGGCGGGACACGACGTTCGAATTGACCAGACCTCATTATAAACGATTTATGAACTTTCCATAACGCTCGCCGCGAAAGATGTCCAAAAAAACCAATTCCAGGACTCTTTAGCGCCTGGTTGCACTAGCCAGTGCATTAAAAATCTCAGCAAAATAACTTGGTTTTTGAAAACTTGCGATTACCGCGAAAGCAGCGTTTCGACCTCAGCGGCCAGCTTTTGCACCAACGCCTCTTCCGACGTGTGCGCTGCAAAACATGTCAATATCGGAGCTCCCGCGTCGACGGTGGTCCCCGCTTCCGGGATGTCACCATATCTGATTTTTTCCAACTCCGATGAAAACGCTCCGCCCCAAACCCGATTCCACCATCGATCCGATTGTTCGTGGGTAACCACAAAACTATGGGGCGCATATGCAATCATTTTTCCAAACAGCAGCGGCTGTTTTTCCCTACCCGCTCCCTCCGTTTGCTGCGAAACTCGCATCCAAGCATCTTCATTCATCTCGCGATAGATGCATGCTAAATGCAGCTCTATCAAGCGAAAGTTGCAAGCTGCCTCCATGAGCTCCATGCTGGCGCTCCATCGTGGATTGATCTCTAGCAATGCAAGTTCCCCATCCTTCGATAGAAAGTCGGCCTGCCATAAACCTCGAATGCCAACCGCATTGGTCACCAGCTCAGCGAAATGCTCCAATTTTGCTTTCGTCACGGTCGGCAGCATAAATGGGTACAACGATCCACGGTAAGTATGTTCAGGCAGGAACGTTTGGCTGCACTTCCCTATGCTCTTTGCTGCCCCGACGACAAGACTGCCGCGATCGCTCGATAGAAAGGTGACGCCTATTGAATCGCCAGCCGCAGCGCGCTGCAGATAATAGTCTCCTTGTTCTATGCGTCCGCTTATCTCGTGTGGCGTCTCTCGGTCAGAAACGGTACGCACGTGAAGTCCGCCAACACCCATCCTCGATTTCCAAATCCATTCCGATGCGATCCAGGATGGTAACTGACATTTTGCAGCATCTCGTAGATCGCAGATCGTTTCCGGCATTGGCACGTTCGCTTCGGCGCTCCATTGCAACCAATTGGGCAAATGCCTCATGGATTGCATTTGGGACGGTGCATTGCCGAGGATGAGCCCCGCGGCTTGCATCTTCTCAAGCTGAACAATGCGGTTCTCCATTCCCCCGGCCAACAGACACGGAATACCGTGATGGGCCCCAGACACTTGCTCAATCCAATCAGAGTCGAGAAGCGAGAAGTGCTGATTGCAAATTGCTATTAAATCCCTGTCGCGACAAACATCGACAGCAATGGGTGCCATTCCCGAATTCGCTGCTGCCAAAGCCGCTGACCGTGCGCTAAAGCCAACTAAAAGGACAGGCTGCGCATTTGCACCGGCCCCGCGTAGGATGCCAGCTTTCTCAGAATCCCTCATGCGCGTCGCAACCGATAGAATTTACCAAAGCGAAACAGGTATCGTTTTCCGGCAGCGCAACAGCCATGTTCAAGGAAAGGAGCAATATTCATTCGAATCAGTCTAGCAGCCCAGCCGCCGAAATCGATAGCATCCCAGGACGAGTCTCGTTCAAATAAATTGGTACTCGCAGAACTCACGGAAGGGCTGTATGCGAATTCAACTCAATAAAATCGTTGCATGCAGTCTCGCATTTGCTCTCCTAAGCTTCTTGGGCGGATGCAAAGGGACCGAGCTGGGGTCCAAACGATGGGGCGGCAGCGCCTACGGTCAAGGATCCGTCGATCGCCAGAAAGCTCGAGCCGTATACTTCGATCCCTATCCACTGAACGACATTGGTCCTGAAGTGGTAGGTGGACGTCCACGAGGATTCCAGAGCCCACTGCCGGAAGCAAATCGCAACGAGCTGCGCGATCCATGGGAAGGCTATCGCCGGTAAGTCACTGCCCGAGCACTGTTGCCTAGCAGAATTACCGAGAAGAGTTACCGACCTATTCTTCATGTTCCTTTGGCTTGCTTTTCAAATCGATCGCACGCAAGGACAAAGATCACTTCATCGGTAACGCTTCAGGAAACTTCCACTTTCCCTCCAAGACTTCTTTCCTTGGACGATAAAGCCTGACGGTGTAATTCCAACCTGGGGTGATCGGTAAAAAATTGGTGGCACTCTTTGGATCTCCACCAAACTGAATGGAAACCGTTCCGTCTGGATTTGGCTTGGCGGTGATATTGTTGAGCGAATACGAGTTGGACTCATTTCGTTCAAAGAATCCTTTGGCGTTGTAAACGCTGATCGACCAGAACCCATCGACCGGCACATCCTTGACGGTGAGTTGATGTGCAACTTGTCCGTCATTTTCCTTTGGATAAACCATAGAGTAGATAGCGGCAGACGGTGGATTGCCTCCCCACCCCCCTGCGGCACCAATCAGGTAACTCACAGGGTCCACCTCTTCTTTTCGCCCGAACATAACCTTTTGTCCGCCAAACGATCCGAGATTTAAAAGCAACTCTCGTATCTTGTCCAAAGAAACGCGATCCCAGTTGGGAACAGAGAAAGTACCCGACTTCTCCTGCTCGACCACGATGGCATCCTGCAACGCATTGGCAGCCCGAACATCATCCGCGTTTTCTGCGTCGACTAACGTGCGAAAGATCAAATACACATACCGCGTCCCCACTTGC
>CAIXME010000735.1 GCA_903920425.1 uncultured Pirellula sp.
ATCAAAATCCATGGTTCACGCGGAGACGCGGAGAAGAGTTGCGCTCCAAAAATGAATTCTTGAATACTCTGTGTCTTGGTGACTCTGTGGTGAAAATTCTTGTTATGCTTCGAGTTGCGATTGCTCGATCGAGCCAGTAAACGAGGAATCGCAGTCGAAATGACTACACGGCACATTTCGCACTCGCCTCGCCCTTTTTGCTATCAATCGCCCCCGGTTGGCGAGATATCAGGATTTCCTGCCGATTCGATTCAAATTCAAAACTTTTGAGTATCTAGATCAAGTTTGCCGGTTGTTCCGCCGAAAACTATTCCAGCGATTCTATGGATCGTCGCGGTTGAGACGGGGATGCAAGCATTCTCGTCCTTGACGAGCAAAGGGAATGGACCTAAACTTTTGGGCGATTAAACCCAATCAGCAAAACGACTTAGGTCGCCAATAGGTCCACCCCGGGAGCTCAGACGTGACGAAAAAAGAGATCGTGAAAACGATTTCCGATGAAACCGGAATCAATCAGCAACAAATCAAAACGATCGTTCAAAAGACGTTCGATTCGATTGTGACAACGCTGATGGAGGAAGGTCGAATTGAGCTTCGTAATTTTGGAGTGTTTCAGGTACGTCCTCGGGCTGCCAGGAAAGCACGCAATCCTCGAACGGGCCGCCAAGTGGAGGTACCGGAGAAGTTTGTGGTGACTTTTAAGCCGGGGAAGATCATGGAACAAAAGGTAAACTCGATTGAGGGAACACCTCTTGCTCAGTTGATTCGAGACGAGATCGCCTCGGGCAAGTTAGAGATTGTGACGGACGACGACGATGCAGAACCAGGAACGGTTCCATCGACCGAGACCTGATCGCAGTCAAAAGCAGGTTGATTGATACAAGTGGTGCGAGACTTTCACGGAGGATGGGTCATGCGGCGTCGAATTTGTTGGGCATTACTACTTTGCTGTTCATCGCTCCCAATGGTTGGATGTGCATTGCCAATCTACTCAGCCAATCCAGCCAAACGGTCTGAGCAGCTGATTTACACCTCGGAAAACTTGCGTGCCCTGATTCAAGAATGGGAGCGATTCTGGTTCTTGGACCAACCTGACCACATGACTCCATACCGAGTACACGGCGGCGTTATCTAGTCAGCGACGCACAGCTAGTTGCGAGCGAGAATCGACAGCCTTATGGGCACTGTCGCATTTTCCCTCTACATCACAAACCGTCTGCTCGGTGGACTCCCTATCCGAAAAGGTGAGTCCCCCTTCGCCAGAAGGTTACGGATCTGACTCTTAGACCAACCGGTTTACTTGGCTCCATAGTGCCAGCGTCTTTAGGCTGCGCACCTACACTCCCACGAGCCAACGCCGTCAAAGTGTGCGTCCATTGCGGCTGCCTCTAGCCACCAGCTCGTATACCACGCCATTATTCGACGCTCGTTACTTTAGGACGAAAAGCAAGTCGCCTGTTTCGACTTGGCTACCTGACTGCACCAGTAGTTGAGTAATCTCGCCGTCCCGTTCTGCGTTGACGACCGTCTCCATCTTCATCGCTTCGAGCGACAAAAGCTTTTGGCCTTTCGTGACCTTTGCCCCTTGAGTTACCGCCACGCCAATCACCATGCCTGGCATCGCTGCGGCAACTTGCGTTGGGTCGGCAGGATCCGCTTTGACTCGCATTGCAGCCTTAGACTCTATGGATTTGTCGAGTACTTCCACTTCTCTAGGCTGACCATTCAGTTCGAAGAAGACCGTTCGCGTTCCGTTGGCTCTCGCTTCGCCAATCGCCAAGAATTTGATAATCAGTCGTTTCCCTGCTTCGATGTCCACCGAGAACTCTTCGCCAATCGCTGGGCCATTAAAGAAAACCGATGACGGCAGCAGTGACACGTCGCCATACGTTCGCACATGGGTCAGGTATTCATCGAACACTTTGGGATACAGTGCGCTGGTGATGATTTCCTTGGAGGTCGCATCGCGGCTGATTTTGGTTTTCAACTGAGCGCCGATGGCCTCGAGATCCGTTGGGGGCAACGATTCACCTGGACGTTCCAGAACCTCCGGATTGTTTCTCAGGATCGCTTTCTTCACATCCGCAGGAAAACCGCCGGGCGGTTGTCCCATCATGCCACCTACGAGATCCAGCACCGAACCAGGATACGCGAGTTCTCGCGCGCCATTGACCACATCATTCCCACTCAGCTTGTTTGCCACCATGAACAATGCCAGATCCCCCACGGCTTTGCTCGTTGGTGTCACCTTCACAATATCGCCCAGCAACTGGTTCGCTTCCGCGTAGCGTTTGCAGACGTCCGGCCATTGGTCGGCAAGTCCCAACGCCTTGGCTTGTTGGTAAAGATTGGTGTATTGACCGCCAGGCATTTCGTGTTGGTAGAGGTCCCCACCCGCCACGAGCGCTTCGCTTTCAAACGGAGCGTAGAACTGCCGAACTGCTTTCCAGTATTCCGAGATTTCAGTCAACGCATCGGTTTCCAAAGTACTCTCTCGGTCGGAGTAGCGAAGCGATTCTACGAGAGTGTTCAAGTTGACTTGCGACGTGCCACCGGACATCGATGCAAAAGCCCCGTCCGCGATCTCCAAACCTTCGCTTGCAGCGTTCAGAATCGATGCAGCCTGAATCCCCGCAGTATCGTGCGTGTGGAAGTGAATAGGGATACCGATTTCTTGCTTGAGCGTCGCTACGAGCTTTTTCGCAGCGGATGGCTTGCACAGGCCAGCCATATCTTTGATGGCGAGGATGTGTGCCCCCATCCGCTCCAATTGCTTGGCCAGATCGACGTAATACTTCAGTGTGTACTTCTGGCGGTTGGGGTTGAGAATATCCCCCGTATAACAAATGGCAGCCTCGCAAATCATGCCTGACTCGACCACCGCATCCATAGCGACGCGCATGTTCTCGGCCCAATTCAATGCATCGAAAACACGGAAGATGTCGATACCGGCTTGGGCTGCTTCATGTACAAACGACTGAACAACATTGTCAGGATAGTTGGTGTAACCTACGGCGTTGGAAGCTCGCAGCAACATCTGGAAAAGCATGTTCGGGATGCGTTCTCGCATGTCCGATAGCCGTTGCCAAGGGCTTTCTTTGAGGAACCGCATGCTCGTATCGAATGTTGCACCGCCCCACATCTCCAAACTAAAGAACTGTGGCGTCAACCGCGCGTACGCGTCGGCGATCTGCAGCATGTCATACGTGCGAAGCCGTGTTGCCAGCAGCGATTGATGGGCATCGCGCATCGTTGTGTCGGTCAGCAACAACTCCTTGCTGTTGCGTATCGATTCGCAAAAATTCTTTGCGCCCAGTTTCAAGAATCGATTTCGGTACCCTTGTGGTTGGGGAACCGAACGGTCGACCTTGGGCAGAGCTGCTGGCTCGCGGCGAATTGGCTGGTGCGTAGCGGCAACGAGTTTGTTACCGTTAACCAGCGTTTCGGCGATGAAACTCAAAATGCGTGTAGCGCGATCGCGTCGACGTGTCAGTTCAAAGAGTTCCGGCGTCTTATCGATCATGCGTGTAGTCGCATCGCCAGCCAGAAAGGTCTTGTGCGTGATGAGCGAAATCAAGAATGGAATATTCGTCTTTACACCACGAATACGAAACTCTTGCAAACACCGCTCCATGCGCCCGGCCGCTTCACCCAAATTACGTCCCCGTGCAGTTACCTTCACCAACAACGAATCGTAAAAAGGATTAACCACCGCACCGCTGAATGCACTGCCAGCGTCCAATCGAATACCAAGTCCGCCAGCGCTTCGGTAGTGCGTGATCCGACCATAGTCAGGACGAAACTGATTGGTGGGGTCTTCCGTGGTGACGCGGCATTGAATCGCCGATCCAACAACTTGAACGTCTTTTTGAAGCGGCAATCCGAGCGCGTCATTGCCCAACTTCTCGCCACACGAAACGAGAATTTGTGACCTCACCAAATCGATACCCGTCACTTCTTCCGTTACCGTATGCTCCACTTGAATCCGAGGGTTTACCTCGATGAAGTAGAACTTATTGGTCTCCGTGTCGAGAAGAAACTCGACGGTTCCTGCACAGTAGTACCCAACCTCTTTTGCGATCGCAATGGCTGCCTCATGCAGCTCAGAAGCGACTTTGGACGAGAGATTAGGCGCAGGAGCTATTTCGACCACTTTCTGGTGGCGACGTTGCACGGAACAATCTCGTTCATGCAGATGGATGATGTTTCCATGCTGATCGCCGAGAATTTGAACTTCAAGGTGTCGGGCCTTTCCAACTAGCTTTTCGAGGAACACCTCATCGCTGCCGAAAGCGTTTTTCGACTCTCTCTGGGCTTGCTCCAAATTCGATGCGAGCGTGTCCTCAGATTCAACCACACGCATCCCTCGTCCACCGCCACCCTTGGATGCTTTGAGCATAATGGGATACCCCATATGCTTTGCTGTCGCGATCGCTTCGTCTATCGATGACACCGCGTGTGCCGACCCCTCAAGCACCGGAACGCCAACCTTCTTTGCGATTGCTCGGGCTGCGACTTTATCGCCAAGCAATTCCAAGGCTCGAACGCTTGGACCAACAAACGTGATCCCAGCAGCCGCAAGCGCCTTTGCAAATTCCGCGTTCTCAGACAAAAAACCATAACCGGGGTGTACTGCGTCGATTTTGTTCTCAAGGCAAAGTCGAACAATTCCCTCTATGTCGAGATAGGATCGTATCGGCTCGCCAGCTTTGCCAATCTGATACGCTTCGTCTGCCTTGAATCGATGGAGTGCAAACCGGTCTTCATGCGAGTAAAGCGCGACGGTCCGGATTTTCAGTTCGTGTGCACTGCGGAAAATACGTGTTGCGATTTCACTGCGGTTAGCAGCAAGAAGCTTGCGAATGATTGGCATTTGCTTGTCTGAAAGGGTTTGAGATGATGAAGCGAGCGGTGCTCTGGCGGGATAAGATCGGAGGGAGTGATCGAAGGCGTCGAATAAACAGGTAGAACTGCGTTCGCGACAACCCATCAACGCTCACGAAAGCGTATTCAGTGTCGCAAAAACCGCATGAGACTCGAGGTAACCCGTACGGCTAGCGTCATCACGCTAACCGTTTGATTTTCCATTCTAGGAACACCCTTTGCCACACTTTGGCGTTGCCACTCTTTGGCGTTGCCGCACGCAAGGGTTAGCGTGCAGCTTTGTCGCTAAGTGTTTCCAGTGATGCCTATTTGTTTTCCGCATTCGGCTTGGCTGCGGTCGGCTGTGCGAAATCGCCCG
>CAIXME010000736.1 GCA_903920425.1 uncultured Pirellula sp.
CCCTCGCTGACGTCGGCCTACATTCAGTCGTTGTTCGTGCCGACGACAACCAGTTTGTCGCTCATCATTCCAAGCAAGTCATGGTGCGAACGAATGAGCTGCCGGTCATCGAGTCTGTTCCTGACCAACGTCTCACCGGCGGGCTTGATTGGGAGTTCCGAACGCGAGCCTCCGATCGCGATGGTGATCCGTTGCGATACGCGTTGACGGTGCTCGACGCGCCTAGCAGCACTATCGGGCTATCCATAGATCCGAATACGGGGTTGCTAAGTTGGCCGACGCCAATCGTAGCCTCTTCACAAAGCTATTTACTCAGGGTACATGCAACCGATCCACTCGGAGGATCCAGTCAAGTTGATTTCCGTGTGATCCTGGATGGAGATTTGCAGGGGCCGACCGTCTCGTTCCAAACCAATCCGGTTACATTGGAAACAGACAACTCCCAGTCAGGGGCGCTGCCCGATTCGCGTATTCGGAATGCTCAAGTCATCGTTAGCGCGGTAGACAATGTAGGTGTTGATCCGACAAGCCTTGTGCTTCAATTGGTCGGATTCCGTAGTTCGCTTGAGACTTCGTGGGATACGTCGATTGCCAAGAAGATCGAACTCGATCCTCTGGGACGTGCCATCCTGACGACATCGATGCTCGTCTCAGATGCGAGATCGAATCAGGTCGGTGGTGCATTAGGATTTTATCAATTCCAGGTTAGCGCCCAAGACAAGTCGGGTAATGTTGGGACAAAGCTGTTTGAAGTCAAAGTCGCCCCTGATGCAACGGCACCAAAGCTCTCTATCAAGTTGCCTTTCTACAACCAAACAATCTTAGAACCGATCGATATCGTGGGTAGCATCGATGACGAAGGCGACCAACTCGCCGAGTATGTCGCGACGATCCAGTCGTCCGCTGAAAATGCCAGCCCAATAACAATCGCTCGTGTAGTAGGAAACAAGGAGGTCACCAACGGAGTACTTGCGACCTTGGATCCGACGCTCCTAGACAACGGGGTTTGGACGCTCACCGTGACAGCCAAAGATAGAGATGGAAACGTTTCTGTCCAGTCTGTCCCGTTTCAAATAGAGGGGTACTATAAACCTGGGACCCTCGCATTCACATTTACGGATCTTGAGTTCACCACGTCGGATGTTCCTCTCAAGATACAGCGTTCTTACAGCAACAATCGAATCGACAAAACACTCGACTTTGGAGTTGGGTGGTCTCTCGATTTCGGTATCCCTCAGATTGAAATCGCCTATGATCCCATGGCACCTGTTGGTACCAGCGGTAATCAAGTTCTGTTGGATGGCACTCGGGTCGTCGTAACACTTTCCGATGGGACTCGTGAGAGTTTTACCTTTAGTCCATATCCGGAAGAGCCCAACTCCTTAGGTATGGCAACCACCTGGATTCCCTACTTTGCGCCAGACCGAAACAACACAACGGCTTTGGAGGTTGCCAAGGTGCCAGTTCAGCGTGTTGCGCTTGGCGAAACGTGGGAATACGTCTCCATTTCGAACACGCAATCCTATCACCCTGCCATGCGTGAATTTGGTGGTTTTTGGAATGTCTACATGCAAAGTGGCCCCAAAATTCAAGTCGA
>CAIXME010000737.1 GCA_903920425.1 uncultured Pirellula sp.
GTGGAATTCGAACGTCCTATGCCCAGGTTCAGCTACGGCGATCAGCCCTTGCCCCGCGCGGAAAAGCGAATCCAGACGGTGCAAGTGAAACTAGGGCGCCGCGTCGACATTCCTCTTGGACGATGATCGAACGGGCTATGGATTCCAAAGAATGGGAATGGACCTCGCGCCGATTATCGCTATTGCGAAAACGCGCCGTGGAGTGGTTTCATGTCAATGGCAGAGATTTGCCGTGGCGACGAACAAGCGATCCCTATGCAATTTGGATCAGCGAAATCATGCTGCAGCAAACACAAGTGGCAACGGTCATCCCCTATTATCAGCGGTTTTTAAAGTCGTTTCCCAAGGTTAACGACCTTGCCAAAGCATCACTGGACGAAGTGTACCAACACTGGGCGGGGCTGGGCTACTACCGACGCGCAAGGCAATTGCATGATGCAGCAAAAATAGTTTCCGAAACGCATTCGGGGATCTTTCCAACGAGTCACCAAGATGTGTCCAAATTGCCGGGGATCGGACGATATACCGTCGGTGCTATCCTCTCTTTCGCGACGGACCAAAGGCAACCGATAGTCGAAGCGAACACGCAGCGTCTATATGCCCGACTGCTACATTGGCCAGAGGACTTGGCCTCGAAAAATTCGCAAAACGCTTTGTGGACGTTTGCAGAACAGGTACTACCTGCGAAATCCGGTAGCGGGATCGTCAACCAATCGCTTATGGAGATTGGTTCGCAGATATGCACAGCCAAGTCCCCGAACTGCATGGCCTGTCCGCTTAACAGTCTCTGCCCAACGTTCGCAAACGGATCCCAGGCCATGATCCCCGCTCCTAAAAAGCCGAAGATCTATACGGAGCTGAAAGAGGGTGCCTTAATCATTCGCGACGACCGTGGCTGCTTCCTCATGCGGCGATGCTCTGCCGACGAACGATGGGCCGGACTGTGGGATTTCCCAAGGTTCGACGTCACCGATCACGCCAATCCCTCTTCGGCAAAGAGAAAATTGAGACAGGAGTTTTCCAAGAAGTTTCAACACGACGTTCTGATTGGACGAGAGCTGAACCAACTCAAGCATGCAGTGACGCGGTATCGCATCACGCTGCAATCGTACGAGGCGATTTTGGAATCAACGCCACCCAAGAAGTGGGTTGCAGATTTGATGGCCCAAGGGTTGGAAGTCCGATGGTTGAACGCCGAGGAACTAAGTGAGCTAGCGGTTAATTCCTCAGCAAATCGATTGAGGAAAATGCTATTCAAGAACGGTGTGTAAACGCAACCAAACCCTATTCGTTAGCTTGGTCGGCAACATTTTCCCCAGAGTTGGTTTCCGTTGCGATCACTTCATTCTTGGGAAGCTCCGGCAAGGACTTGGGCTCTCCGTTCGCGGCCAGATCGATCAGGTCAAACTCGGCATGATCGACATCGCGGCGCAAAATCAAATAGCTCGCTGCAGCGGCAGTCCAAAAGAAACTGAACGAGTACGCAGTAAGCAGTAGCGGAATGATGCGTGCCAGTACCGGCATCCAAAAACTATCCAGGCCTGCGATGGTTGCAAAGGAACCCACCGAGAATCCAGCGTCAATCACCGAATAACCCGTCGAGAGCACTATCGAAACCATCGTGCCGCCTACAGCCCCCAATAACTGTGCGGCGAGGACGCAAAGAGCCAGCGTCAACGGGCGTTGAAACGTATAAGCTGCCGACCGCGAAATGCCGTCGTAAGCGTCGGCTTGCTTTTCGGTCACAATCGCGGCAACCGAAAGGGGAAAGCCAAAGACCGTGATCGCACCGCACCAACCGATGGCAAGTGAACCCAACACCATCGGAACAAGCAACAGACCGGCAACCCAAGGACCAATGGCCGGTATATTGGATATCCAGCCGAGAATGAGCGGAACAATCGACATCAACAAAATCAAGCCGCTTGGCATTGTTACCGACCAGACAATCGATTGCCAACGCTTGGTAACCAATCGAAACGTCTCGGCCCACGGAGCGGTCATACGGGTGCCTAATTCGACAACCGAACGTCGGGCGAGTGCACCGCCAACCCAACTCCAAATAGCTAAAATTCCAATCAACGCCGCAATGCAATTCGCAGCACCGCCAAGCGTGGGATTATGCAGCCATGAAAAGATCGGCAAAAGAAGTTTTCGCCAAACGTCAATAAAGGATTCGCATGCGTTGGCGCCCAAGCTCAAAACCGCAGCGGGCGACATTTTGGAAAACGACCACAGATCGAGTTCCACTAACGGTTGGGATTGTATCCAATTCGGTTGCGGCAGCGTCTGATTATCGAACAAGTAATGGGAAACGCTCGTCCAAGCCTGCGTTAACAGCAATGCTAATGCGCAGAGCAAAATGTGCGTTGACCGCCATGAAATGACAATGCATTGAGAAGCGATCCGCCACCAGGGAGTGGAACGATACCAATCAATCGCGACCTTGGGAGTTGCGACAGCGTCGCCAGGTAATTCTTTCATGGAGTCGGATTTGTCTTGGGCTGGTGTAGATCAAAGTAGGAAGTCAACATTCAGTCGAATCTCCATTCGCGACGGGATGTTTCGGTTTCGGGTTCCTCGTCGTCTTCGAGTTCTGAGCTGCCGGTGGGCAAGCCGATCTCTTCACTCATCCAACGATGCAAATCTGCCAATTTGCAACGATCCGAGCAAAATGGCATGTTAACATTGCTCAGTTCGGCGACAAAGCGCTGACCACAGGTCGGACATTTTTGAAAACTATCTGGTTTCGACATTCCCTGAGAATAGCGGATTTGATCCGTCTGTCACGGTCGCAACCTAGGTTTTTCGGCAACTAGGAATCCAGTATTCCTATGGTCATGCTCCTCGATTTGCTCTCCTGCTATCATGTTGGCAGAATGTTAACCCACGAAACGCAAGAAAAAAACCTGATCCGGCTGCGAGGCGCACGCGAACACAACCTCAAAGGGTTAGACATAGATTTTTTGAGAGGGAAGCTGACCGTCATTTGCGGTGTCAGCGGGAGCGGCAAGACTTCGCTGGCTCTCGATACTTTGTACGCCGAAGGGCAACGTCGCTACATCGAGAGTTTTTCTGCCTACTCACGGCAATTCTTGCAGCGGATCGAAAAACCCCGTTTCGATACGTTGACGAATTTGCCCCCATCCATCGCCACGACCCGCGAGCAGCGCGCGAGAAACAATCGAAGCACTGTTGGCACGGCAAGCGACATCCTGGAATATCTTCGGATCGTGTTTGCCAAGAACGCTGAGTTGCATTGCTATCGATGCCAACGAAAAGTAACCCCGCATACCCCCAAGACGGTCTTGGAGTTCCTGTGTCGCGAGCTCGCAGGTGCGTCATCGTCGCGTGCTATCGTCGGGTTTCAAATCGAGTGGCGAGACAAAAACGAATTGTCTAGTCAACTCTTTGATCTGCAGTCCAATGGTTTTGTTCGCATAATCTCTAGCGGGCAAACCATGCATTTGGCGGATGACTCTCGTGAAACCCTTGCTCGACAATTCTCGGATCGAGGGAGAGCGATTGTTGCTGTTGACCGGGTACGCCTGGGAAGCGGAGACCAGGAGCAAGAGCGGATTTCTCAATCTCTTGCGACCGCGTTTGCGCATAGCGATCTTAATGGTCGGCAAAGTGCGACCGTTCTGGTGGAAACGACCGAACATGCTGACGACACAATTCATGTGGACAAGGTCGCGTTCCGAGAGTATCGCTTCTCAACAGAACACCGATGCGAACATTGCGAGCTGGATTACCCTACGCCCGAGCCGAGGCTATTTAGTTTCAATAGCCCAATTGGAGCATGTTCCGCCTGCGAAGGGTTTGGCGAAACGGTATCTATTGATATGTCAAAAGTCGTGCCGGATCGATCGTTGACGTTGGAGCAAGGGGCTATTGCTCCTTGGAGGACCGCCGCGTATATCCATGAGCAACACGAGTTAATGGCGCTCGCTGCAGACTGCGATCTTCCTACAGACGTTCCAGTGGACTCACTCAAGGCCAAGCATTGGAAGCTGATTCGAGAGGGTGTTCCATCGCATTCGTTTGGTGGGTTGAATGGTTTTTTTGAGTGGTTGGAACGCAAGAAATACAAGATGCACGTCCGCGCGTTTCTCTCGCGATGGCGCACGTTTGCGAAGTGCGAAGCATGCGATGGGAAGCGCCTCAGCGCCGCCTCCCTGGCGTACCAGATGGCAGGCAGATCATTTGCAGAACTGTGCGAATTGACCGTTCAGGAACTGCACGACGTGGTTTTGGGTTGGAATGACCAATCGACACGTGCCCAACCCAAAGTGAGCACCCACGCGGTCGTCCGCTCCTCGCTTGAGAGCGAGAAACCCATTGCTGGCAGCGATAGCGATTCCTCGCACCGCGATTCTTATGGCGTATCGGCCCAGAATTTTGCATTAGCTGCAGAACAAAAGTCGCAGTACATCGCTTCCGAACCGATGCGGCAAGTGGAATCGAGACTGCGTTATTTGATCGCGGCTGGTTTGCATTACGTCGCGTTATCCAGGCCGTTGCACAC
>CAIXME010000738.1 GCA_903920425.1 uncultured Pirellula sp.
CACTTACTTCTGCGCAGCGTGATGAGCTTGAAGGTGAACTGCAAACGGTTTACAAAGTCCAAAACGAAGAGCATTTGAAAATGACTCGCTTTCGCAATCAGCTGGATTCCATGCTGATTGTAGCCGAACAAGACAGCGTAGTCGCAACCTGGAACCTTCATGAAACGTTGCGAGACCGACCACTGCGAACGGGCCAATGGCTCCTATCCCTGCACGAGTCAAATTCAAGTTGGGTGTTCGAAGCAGCATTGCCCGAGCAAGATGCTTTTGAATTCCGGCAGGCAATCAAGAGCAATGCGGAGCAACCCGTTGCAACCCTCACCAGCTCACCTCAAAAACCTATTCCGGTAAAGTACTTGCCAAACTCGACACCGCGAATCGAAAATCTGCAGCAGGACAAGAAATCTTTCGAATCCAATAGCTCGGTGCTGCGTATGCGATTCGAAGTGGATCCATCCCTTTTAGACTTGGATACATCGATTGCTGGGTCTACGGCACGCATCAGCATCCCCAACGGGCGAGGCCCATTGGCATGGGCTGTAAGCAAAGACTTTCTGAAGAATGTATGGACTCGAATTCAGATGTGGATGTAATCACGCATGAATATTCACCCCACCCAATTTGGACGCTCCACACAGCTATTGACGCTGGCAATGTTAGTTCATGTGATGATGTTCACCGAGCCCGCTCGCGGACAAAGCACGCCTCGCCTGCCGCAATCACTCAATACGCAATATCCTGCATCGCAATTTCCCACGCAGGAAACAATGGCAGCCTCGGCGACATTGACCGCTTTTAACAAGTCCAATCCTCCAGCGCGAGATGGATGGCTGGTCTTTGAAAAATGTCCTGTTTTTGCTTTGGAGAGCATCGAACTCCCAACACAAGAATCGGGCATCATTTCGTCGATCATGGTCCAGGAAAATGACGCTGTCCAAGCGAACCAAGTGATCGGAAAAATCGAAGCCAAGACGGCTGAGCTTGAAAAAAATGTTGCTAGCCTGCAGCTGCAAGTTGCTGTCGCGGAAGCGCAAGATGAAAGCGAGATTCAACTTGCGGAGGCATTTGTGGAAGAAGCGCAATTGCAGGTTGATCTCTATGAAGAGATGGCAAACAAAGGTACCGCCAGTTCAAGCGATTTGCGTTCACGGCAGCTTGCCCTCTCGCAAGCCAAAGTCCGGGTAACACAATCCAAAGCATCGAAGACGCAGAAGGAACTCAAGGCCAAACTAGCGCAAGCTACTTACGAAATGAGCCGTCAAAAGAATGAACGCATGCTGCTTCGTAGCCCGATCGAAGGCACGGTCATACAATTGCATCATCGTACCGGCGAATGGGTACAGTCAGGCACAGCTATCGCCAAGGTTATCCGACTAAACGAAGTTCGCGTGGACTGCTTCATCGATTTGGACCAGATCGATCCTACCAAATTAAAAGGCTCCCACGTCAAAGTCATTGCTCGACGCGATGAACAAGAGAAACTATTCGCAGGCAGAGTATCTTCGTTCGACCCGGACGTATCTTCGGCAGGCAAGATCAGGGTGCACACTATTGTTCAGAACCAAAAAGCCAATGAAGACTGGCTTCTCCTACCTGGCATGAGTGTTTCAATTCAAATGCAGAAGCCTCAATGAGTGCGCCTACTCCTCAAACGAATCTGGCTACCAACACAACCGTCGATGTGCGACTTCGACAGGATATTGTTTGGCACGCCAGCCAGGACAGGCATTCTGTCCAACCTTTCTGGGTAGCAACGAATCCACTCAGCCGCAAGCTCTTTCGATGCGGAGAGCACGAATACCAGATTCTGCATTGGCTCGACGAATGCAAGTCGATCGACGAAATTGCGAAGCGATTTCATTTGCGGTTTGCTCCCCGAACGATCGACGCGGCTCAGATAAAGTCACTTGTCCACCGCTGTATTCAAAGCGGAATATTGATCCCCGTTGAGCCTGATACGATTGTGCAATCATCGGCAAATCCGATGGAGTTGCTTGTACCAACGATCCGGCCTGTCCATCAAAATCCGTTAGCTCATTCCACCCAGAACGCGCTATCTGGTCAGACTACTAGCCGATCCTGGTTTGTGATTGTGGCGCAATGGCTTGCGACTCAAATCAACCGAGCAACGCAAGCCCAATGGTCCATCGGGTCTCCTGATCGCATTCTGAATTGGCTTGCACCGAAGCTGGGCGTTTTCTACTCGATGACAGCCGTTTGTTTTTGGCTTATTGTCGCCGTTGCAGCAGCAGCCATGGTCGGGCTAAAAGGCGAGCAACTGTGGAGCGAGCTTCCCAGCTGGAATGCGCTTCG
>CAIXME010000739.1 GCA_903920425.1 uncultured Pirellula sp.
CGTAACCACGCATCTCAAGGTAACCGTAGAGCCAATTGCCAATTGACTCGAATCGGGAGAGGAGACCACGTCTAGTTGAATTTGTGGAGCTCCTCCCACAGTACCCGGATTCGGTTGGGCCGAATTGTTAACTCCACGCAGTGTAGCAGCCTGGCTTGCCAACGTTTGCCCTTGCGCAATAGCGGCCGCCGTGATTCGAAGCTGACCTTCTCGCGTGACGCGGAATGGAACCTCAAACGGAATCCGTTCGCCGGGACGAATTGCTGCGTAACTTGTAACAACGCTACTTTTCCCGTAACGTTCGTCGACTAGTCCTGAATCGGCATCGATTTGCAATCGCAAGTCGTTGATGGTTTGCGTTCCGTTGTTGACAAGCAGTCCGTCAAAGATAACTTGTCCCGTTACGGGAATGTCGGTGATATTTTGGCGGGGAGCAAACTGAATCGATAACTTCGGTGCTTGAACAATAATAGGAACGGTTCGAGTCGGAACTTGCTGCCCACTTGAGGATCGCACATCGACTTGAATGCGGCCTTGCATCTCAGTCGTAGGAGTAACATTTGCTACTACCTCGAATGCGCTTCTCGGAGCTATAGGGCCAAACTGCCCCCATACAGCGGATCCGTTGGTTTCTTGTATGGGTCGATAGGAATAGTCGACTCGCACTCCGGGAGGAAACGCAGCGATCACTTCAACGTTTTCAGCGGCCAAGTCACCAGTATTCGAAACACGGATTACATATTGCAAGTTCTGTCCAGGAGTAGCGACCTCGGGACCGAACACATCGAGCAGCAGATTAGGAGCGCTCCAGGTGACCGAGGTTGTGGTTCGAGCGAGTGGCACTTCAGGCATATCGCCAATAGCGGGGCGTATGATTTCGACTTCAACTAAAGCTGTGCCATTCGAGATGGTAGATGGAGATGCAGCACCGGTCGCTTGACCGCGTACCAACGTTACTCCCGCGATTCCATTTGGATCAACCTTGACGTCAGCGAGATCGGAATACGTCACCTGAGGCGGCACACCAATGGCAAATTTTGCCAAATCTGGATTGAGTGATCGATAACGCACCGTCCAACCCTCTGCTGCGACGAAGCCATCGCTCTTCATGACTTTGGTCACCAGATTCGCAGGGGTGCCGTCTACAACAGTAACCGGCTGGGGAAAATCCCAGCTTGCATCGACCCAGTAGATGGTAGCTGTTTGTCGTCGCTTGTCCCATACATCGCTAGAGGGAGCGAGTACGGTGACCTTGGACGTTCCTTCGGTGGGACTGGTCAAGCTGACCCATGTTTGCCCTTTTCTTAATGGCAAATCATCAGAAGGATCAGATGTCCCTTTGGAAATGTTTCCTGCCTCGCGGCTTGTTCGACCGCGCGCGAAGTCGATTCCGAGTTTCTCGACTTTGATCGGTTCGCTCTTTTTCCAAAACGATGGCTTTTCTCCTTTGGCATCATCGCCGACTTCGACAATTTGGCCAACGCTTTCGGGCGACAGCATCCATTCGATTTGCTCATCAGTCACGAGCATTCCATCTTTGCCGCAGACTCCGGCTAACAAAATGACTTCGCCACCAACAGGAGCGACCAATCGGTTGGGGGTTAATAATA
>CAIXME010000740.1 GCA_903920425.1 uncultured Pirellula sp.
CGCAATCCATCGATGTCAACCGCATCGAAAAGCGATTGCTCTCCGTACTTCCATCCCGACCGCCCTTGGCGCAGCAGATGCGGAGCCTGGCTCATGCTTTCCATTCCACCCGCTATGACGCGACGGTACTCACCGGCGCGAATACCCATGTCCGCCATCATGACCGCAACCAAACCCGAACCGCAGACCTTGTTGACGGTAATAGCACCCACACTGGATGGAAGCTTTGCCAACGTGCAAGCTTGTCGCGCCGGCGACTGGCCAACCCCCGCTTGTATAACCTGTCCAAGTATCACTTGATCAATCGACAATGCGTCGATTCCAGATCGAATCAAAGCCGCAGCGATCGCGTGCCCACCCAATTCGACAGATCGAACACCCGCCAACGCTCCCAAGTATTTACCTATCGGGGTCCGACACCCCGAGACGATATACGAGTTCGACATGGTATGCTCACATGAATCAAGAGTACCGATTTACCAATTTGAGAACAATCGAATACTAGCACATTCGACCGCACTTAGGTACGCATGCTAGAATTCAGTAGAGCCTCGCAGTTCCATTCCATCAACGGGAACGATACCAAGATGCCGAATCTCATTCAGATCGACGCGACCCGACCGGGCATCGCTATCGTCGCACTAAACCGTCCGGAACGACGCAATGCGCTGTGCATCGCCATGCTGGATGAGCTGTGTGACGCTATCGAAACCATGGCAGCCGCGGGTTCCGCTCGCGTGGTAATCCTACGAGGAGCAGGCCCCATTTTCTCGTCTGGACTCGATCTGGCAGAGGCTTCGAATCCGGAACTGATTCAGCGATCAGCACGAGCGGTCGCACGCGCATTGCTCTTGATGAGAAATACTTCGCTGGTCACCATCGCTGCGGCTCATGGTGGCGTCTACGCTGGCGGCGCGGGATTGATGGCTGCGTGCGACATGGCGATCGGCACCGTCGACATGATGGTCGGATTCCCCGAAGCTCGACGCGGTTTGCTGCCTGCATTGATCTGCGCCGTATTGAGTCCTAAAGTGCGTGAAGGGGATTTACGGGAATTGTTTTTGGTCGGGAATCCGATCAACGCATCGCGCGCTCAGCAAATTGGCCTGCTGCAACGGGTCGTCCCTACCGAAGGACTGATGGAGGTAGCCATTGAGATGGCCCAAGGGATCCTAGCAGGTGGCCCAGAAACCATTGCCGCCACCAAAGCTCTGCTCAATCAAGCTTACGTTCCGCCCGATGCGATATCCACCGAACACATGATCGAGCTCCATTTAGGGGCCCGACACAGCGTCGAGGCGACCGAAGGACTGGCCGCATTTCTTGAGAAGCGGTCCCCAAATTGGATGAATCCGCTGTAAATCTGGGTTGGAAGCGCGCCAAGTTTGACCTCCAAAAAAATGGAAACGCAGCTAAACTAGCTGGTGCGCAGTCCGAATCCATACGCCCATGTTCGCTCCATGAGTCAGCCATACGTCCCACCTCGCTGTGCGGCGTCGCACCGACACCTGAAATATTGCTGCCAACCGAAACCTAGAAACGATCGTTACTAGGATCGAGGGAGCTCCATCGGCCACCCGCCACCCATTTCGCAATCCGTTCTCGAAGTACTTTATTCATGTCAAAAATTTTACAGTCGTTGCCCATTGGTCAAAACGTAGGTATCGCTTTTTCCGGCGGCTTGGATACAAGCGCTGCGATCTATTGGATGCGTCAAAAGGGGGCCATTCCCTACTGCTACACTGCCAACTTGGGGCAGCCTGACGAAAGCAATTACGACGATATCCCCAAGCGTGCGCTGGCTTGCGGTGCAGAAAAAGCTCGCTTGATCGACTGCCGCGAGCAATTGGTACATGAGGGCATCGCCGCCCTTCAATGCGGTGCATTCCATATTACGACCGCAGGCGTTCCCTACTTCAATACGACCCCCATCGGTCGTGCCGTTACCGGAACGATGTTGGTCCAGGCTATGAAAGAAGATGGCGTAAACATTTGGGGAGACGGTAGCACCTATAAAGGAAACGATATCGAACGATTCTATCGGTATGGTCTCCTGGCAAACCCAAGCCTCCAGATCTACAAGCCTTGGCTCGACGAACAGTTCAACAAAGAACTCGGCGGACGCAAGGAGATGTCCGAACTGCTCGAAAAAGCTGGCCTTGCCTACCATATGAGCAAAGAAAAAGCCTACTCGACCGACTCCAACATTTGGGGTGCGACCCACGAAGCAAAGGACCTTGAATCTCTCGACCGAGGCATCAAAATCGTCGATCCAATCATGGGCGTACCATTCTGGAAACCAGAATGCCCCGTCAAAGAGGAGACAGTCACGGTAGCCTTCGAGGCCGGTAACCCCGTCTCGCTCAATGGCAAGACTTTCGCATCTCAAGTCGATCTGGTCCTGGAAGCCAACGCCATTGGCGGCCGCCATGGTTTAGGAATGTCCGACCAAATCGAAAATCGGATCATCGAAGCTAAGAGCCGAGGCATCTACGAAGCGCCAGGTATGGCATTGCTATTCATTGCCTATGAACGTCTCATCACAGGCATCCACAACGAAGGAACGATCGAGCAATATCGAGACATGGGCCGCAGACTCGGTCGATTGCTCTACGAAGGCCGTTGGTTCGATTCTCAATCGCTCATGCTTCGCGAAGCACTGCAACACTGGGTTGCCAAGGCGATAACAGGCGAAGTTGTCCTAGAATTGCGTCGCGGAAACGATTACTCACTGCTCGATACGCGCAGCCCGAACCTGACATACAAACCAGAGCGACTGACCATGGAGAGTGGTCAAGGAGAGTTTTCGCCGACAGATCGCATCGGCCAATTGACAATGCGCAATCTCGATATCACGGACTCACGAGAAAAGCTCTCGGTCTATCGAAGCACCGGCCTCTTGACCAGCGGCGGATCCGATTCGATCAAACTGCTGGAATAATTGCGGCAATCGGGTCGACAAACAGCCCAAGTCGACACATCTCTTTGGCTTTGAGATTGCCCCTAGCAAACGATCCCACGGTGAATAATGCCGTGGGATTTCGTTTGGAGCTAAATGCCCCCGTTGGACGATCCGGGGGGAAAAGCGATTTTGCCTGCCAGGAATACCCAGCAACTGGGCTTCCAAGCAAGTTGTTAAAGTCCTCGCACGCCGATTTCAACGGTAAGTGGACCGTGTGGCGATGAGAACTGAAGGATTTCCACGTGAGCTCCATGGTCAAAGGTTACGGTATGCCCTTTGCCGCTGATCACTGTTGGCAAGCCAAGCAGGATCCCAGGTATACCGATTCGATCTTTGCCACCGCCGGCAATCATGTTGGTCAGTTCACCCACCATATCAATCACCTCGGCATTGATCGTATCTGGGCGAGCTCCCAAAAACGCCTCTGCCGCCGCAAAAGCGACGTCTTGATCGACGCTGACAACAATGGAGCCTCTCAATGCGCCGGAAACGCCGATCAATCCGCTACAATCGTAGCGAGACATGAATGCCTCTTGCGAAAAAATGCCGATCAGCTCCGTTTCCCAATTCAGCATCATTGAGAAAACGTCTTTCGTGCAATTCGCAAACGGCTTGATAAGCTTTTGGCGTTTCTCGGAAACGTCGAGAGTCGCAAGGAATGAGTTATCTGTCATGGTTATGCAGTTTTGAGCAAGAAACAGTATGACTAAACACTTACGAACTTATCGAGCTTGGCTCGCAGGTCGTCCGATTCGAACGGTTTGGTCAAATAGTCGTTTACGCCAGCTTGAATTGCGGCGATGACTTGGCCCTTTTGTGCTTCTGTTGTAACCATGATGATGGGAACTTGTGATCCGGTTGCACGGATCTCTACAACCACATCTAGACCACTCTTCTCAGGCATGTTCCAGTCCGTCAAAATCAAATCGACTGGGTTGGCCTTATAAGCGTCAATGGCTTCTTGTCCATTCGCAGCTTCAACGATATCGGTTACTCCGACTGCGTTGAGGGAACGGATGATGATCTTCCGCATGATACCGGAATCGTCGGCGACTAATACCTTCATAATACGTCTCGTACTCGTGTTGCTGGTTTCGCATTCAACAATGCGGCGGGTGGAAACTTGAATCGAATCGTCCAAGAACTGGGACGAGTAAATGTTGGTTACACAATCGAACAGTCAAATCGACTTTGACGATTTCGTAAAACTTTTGCTCCTTTGCACACATGCACTTACCCGTACAACCTAACGAAAAACAGGGTAAACAACCACCTTAGTCGCTACTACTCTCACGATTGGCAAAACTATTCCTTCAAAATGAAACAAGGAAAATATTTGTACGGTTTCGGCAAGAGAGCGCGATTGCGTGGGCTACTCTTGTGCGGCAAAAAGGAGCGTTTCAAAATGCCTTCTGTCATGGACATGGCACAAGATAGGAAAAGCTCTCGATGTTCTTGTACTGATACAGAAACTTGGACTGGTATCGGTGCATGTGTGTAGCAATCAGTTGCTATCAAACTTAGGAACCGATCCCAGACAGCGAGCAGTTGTTATTATGTTTCAGGATGATGAGTTGATTCAGGAGTTCGTCGTTGAAAGTGCCTCTCACTTGGCGGATGTCGAGGGACAACTGCTCCAAATTGAAGCTGGGGGCGAGAACATCGATGGCGATTTAGTAAATACAGTCTTTCGCGCAATTCACTCCGTAAAGGGGGCTGCGGGCTTTCTCGGCTTGTCCGTGATCAACGCTCTGGCTCACAATCTGGAGAATGTTTTGAACATGATTCGGAATCGAGAACTGATTCCCACGAATGAAATCGTGAACATCATGCTGAGATCCGCGGACCAATTGCGGGGCTTGGTCGACAATGTCGCGACCAGCAACGAAGTAGATGTCTCCGAGTTTATCGCGGAACTCGAAGCAGTAGCCAGCGGGCAGATCGGTGCCGAAACGGCCCCAGCCGATGCCCAACCTGCAGCCGATGCACCCGTTCAAGAAGACGCCTACATCGTTCCTGATGTAACGGTATCCTTGAACGAAGGGTTCGAGGATATCGACCTCGCCATTCGACGGCAAGAATCAAACGAAGACTCGTTTGAACAACAGTTTGCACCTGTTGCACCCGCAGTATCCGCACCAGCGCAGCCAGTCCAGTTCGCGCCGGTTCAAGCCGCAACGCCAGCCCCCGCAGCGGCCCCGGTTGCAAGCAAGCCTGCTCCAGCCCCCAAAGCAGACGCCGGACACCCTCAATCCAAAACGAAAAGCGCGTCGGATTCCATCGTTCGCGTCAACGTGGCGTTGCTCGATCGCCTGATGAATCTCGCTGGAGAACTTGTTCTCAGCCGAAACCAACTACTCTCAGCCGTCACCAACGGCGTCCGCGAAGGACTCGAAAACATTGCGTCCAGAGTGGATCAAGTTACTAGCGAACTACAAGAGACGATCATGCAAACACGCATGCAACCAATCGGCACCATTTTTGGCAAGTTCCCGCGAGTCGTTCGCGACCTCAGTGCGAAACTAGGCAAAGAGTGCACGCTCGAGATCGAAGGAAACGAGGTCGAAGTCGATAAGACGATCGTCGAGGCGATGGGTGACCCTCTCACTCACCTGGTTCGAAACAGCGTGGATCACGGAATCGAACGCCCAGATCAACGCGTTGCGAAAGGCAAGAATCGCGTTGGAGAAATCCGGTTGCGTGCATTCCACCAAGCCGGCAAGGTGTGCATTCGCATCGAGGAC
>CAIXME010000741.1 GCA_903920425.1 uncultured Pirellula sp.
GCTAGCTCGGTCAAGATATGCGACGACACCAAGATCGTCGTTCCCTCGGCAGCCAACTGTTGGATCATCTGTCGCAGCTCGATGCGTGCTCGCGGGTCGAGTCCGTTGGCAGGCTCATCCAGGATCAAAACCGACGGCGAGTGTATCATGGCACGCCCCAGGCAAAGACGCTGCCGCATCCCTTTCGACAAACCTGTGATAGGTTTGGATGCGATCTTGTCCAGTCCAGTGAATGCGAGCGTGCGTCGCAGTGCCGCGATGCGGTCTTTACCAACAACGCCGTAGGCTCGTGCAAAAAAATCGAGATACTCGACACAATTCATGTTCGGATACATGGAATAGCCATCGGGCATGAATCCCAGCCGCCGGCGCACCAGATCCGGATCGTTTACTACGGAAAAGCCATCGACTAATGCATCACCAAAGCTCGGCAATTCCAGAGTAGACAATATCCGCATGCTGGTCGTTTTGCCCGCCCCGTTGGGACCGATAAAGCCAAACACCTGCCCGCGATAGACCTCGAACGAAATGTCATTGACCGCCTTCGTCTTTCCAAAGAACCGATGGATCCGTCTCAATTCGATCATCGGCTCTGACGATTCGTGGACAGCTTGATCAACCATGCTCGGTACCGATACTTGGGTTCGAAACGAATTGGGGGCTAGTTTGCTTGCCGTTTAGTTTGCTCTCGTAGGATCGCTTGATTCAATCAACTTCTCTGGCAATCGATCTTGTGCAAACGGGCTCTCAGCACGTGCAGCGCTCTCTGTTGAAAGCGACGCGATGACACCAAAAGGCAACAAGAGCAGAAACACAATCCCGAATAATGCGAAGGTCACGATGGGAATCAATAGCATCACGAGCAACGCGATCATCGCGTTCTCGCCTGACGACGCAACCGCCAGACGAACCAGCATCAGCATGACCGCGGCCAAGGTCGTGATTACGAAGAGACTTCGCAGTGTTAACTTGTTTCCCATCGGTCATGACTCCGTCTTCGCAAAGCTACTTGTTGGTGAAACGCAACGCCCGCAGATGTCTCGCAAAGTGATCTTCTAGCACGCGGCTGTACGTTTCGGGGTGGGCGACCAAGCAGTCCTTTACCCTAGGACCAAACACCGAATGGGTCAGCACCGAACCAAAGGTGCAGTGCAGAATCTGTCGGCCCAGTTTGGTAAATCCTTTGTTCGGTGCAACGTCTGCCCAGCACTCGAGGTAGCTTTGCTCCAACTCTTTGTCCGTGGCTTTGTTGGTTTCGGGAGCGTCCGCCAAGGTTGCGCTAACATGGTACGTTGCTTTGTCGGTATCGTAACGACCTCGTGCAAAGTCGATGATCTCGCGAAAGCCGATGGGGTCGTGATGTGCCACGACTCGCAGCGCTTCCAGATAGCTAGTGCCTGCTGTCTTGACGTGAAACAGCCCTTGGGTCGCCTGTGCCAAGATGCCGTACATCGAAAGCTTGTCGCTACCGGAGTGCAAGCTGATTTTATAGGGGCCTAGCAGCTTGGCTATCGCAGCGTGATCGTTCATCGAATGCTCGAGCTCATTCAAGTTGCCGCGATAGTCGACTCCTTTTTCAAAGTCTCCGATGAATCGAGGGGCTAAACTTACCAAACGCATCCCCCCTTGGAGGCATTGATCGGCAATGATGTAGTGCTCAGCAAGTGTGGTCGGTTGATCGGTTTCATCGACCGAGATCTCAATTTCAAACGGTCGCTTTGCAGCGGTCTGAACCGATTCGATGTAACGTGCCAGTTCGATTGCATGTTGAATGGCTGCTCCGTATTTAACAGCCGCACGCATGCATGCGCGTTCATCGAGCGCGATCTCTGTTCCCGTAGATAGCCGAACCGACTTGCCCACGTAGCTCGAATACCAAGTGTTCAAGCTGCGCACGGATTCAAATTTGGTTTTTAAAGTCGCTTCATCGTAGTTGTCCGCTTTTTGGTCGACGAATCCAGAGGGATCGATCGTAAAAAAGGTAAAACCAGCAGAAGCGGTAATGTCGACATCTTGCGTGGTTTTGAGATGGTCTGCATCCGCTCCGATCGGCCCTTTCCATCCCGCTGAAATCGCAGCGTTCATGGCATCGTGCATGACTTGCGTCGGATTGCGTCCGGTCCGCTGCATTTCACGAATGGACTGTTGTGGAAAGATTGGCGCGATCCCGTCGCCTGCTGAGAGCATCGCCGCTATGTGGCCGGGAGTAGCCGTTCCTATGCGGTCTCCGAAACCAAAGCTGGGTTGCATTCCTAACGCTACGGGCGAAACTATCACGGTGGCTTACTCGACGGGTTACTGGTTTAGGGCTGTTACGGACGCTCTTCAATCATCGAATTGTGACCTTTTTTCCCCGTTCGGTCTAGAACTGCACCGTCGCTCTATAGAGATCATTCTGTGTTTGCTTGATCTGGGTTGCGACGGATGAACCCGACTTTATAGGCTCGCAATGCTTGAATGGCTATTTGGACGTCGCAAACAATTGCTAAAGCAGGAGATCACTGCAGAGGAAAAATCGCTCCTTGAGAGAGCGTTTTGGCAGGCTCCGCATTTGACGGCACCGCAACGAGAGCAGCTTATTCGTTGGGTTCGTGTCTTCATTTCAGAGAAGACATGGGAGGGATGCAACGGTGTCGAGATCACCCAATCCATGCAATGGAGTATCGCCGCCACAGCCGGAATGATGGTGCTGGCGTATCCCGATTGGTATTTTGACAAGACCGCTACGATACTGGTCCATCCGCGCCCCTATCGAGTTCGGGTGGATTCGGCTGCGGTGAGCAACAATCCTATCCTGGGAGGCGAGTTCCATCGCGCTGGGGAAACCATTTACCGCGGGCCGGTGGTGCTGAATTGGCATGACATCCAAGCTGCGGTTGCCAGCCACAATCAAGGCCACCATCTGGTTATCCATGAGTTTGCTCACCAATTGGATATGATCAATGGCCCCGCTGCTGACGGGCTTCCTCCGCTACCTGGAAATGTGAATGAAGATTCTTGGCGATCTCAGATGCGAGCAGAATATGAAGTGGCTCGGGATATGGTAGGTCAAGGCCACAACATCCTGATGGATGACTATGGCCTCACCCATGAAAGTGAGTTCTTTGCGGTTGCGAGCGAGCTTTACTTTCAGTTGCCTCATGAATTGCGAGAATACCACCCCAACGTATTCAAGCTGCTAAAGCAGTTTTACGTGATCGACATGGCACTGACCTTGGGTGATTGAGTGGTTGTGCGGTAAGTGATTTTTGAGATTGGGGACCGTCCTGTTGAGGCCCGCGATTGTGGCTATTGAGTCTCATCGTCATCGAGGTGTGATTCCAATGGCAACAGCCCGCGGAGTCCTTCGAGCACGCGTTGAAAACGCACTTTCGCACGATCGATGGCTTGTGTGTTTTGCAAGTCCATGATGCGCTTCGCTTGAAGTTCCCGCTGCGTCATCTTCTTGCGGCCGCTGGTGATTTCGATTTCTTCTCGTTGCAGTCGTTGCAAGCGTTGGGTTTCGGCGCCGATAAAGGAGGTGTAAAGAGTCTCCATCATCTGTAAGGCTTTGTTGTATTTGCCCAAGCGATATTCGCAGTCGCGGACTTGGATGATCATGCCTGAACCGGGGACGATACCGCTGCGCTGAGCGGCATCGAGCAGTTGAGTGAACGCCCCCATGTCCAGGATCTTGTCACGATCGGCCGTGTCCGAGACCAACGGTTCGTCAGCGTGTTGATTCGGTTCGGGGTGCTCGGTGGGAGTTAGCGACTTGGTAGCATGGGATGCAGAATCGCTTTTGGGGGCAGCGACTGAAGCGACGGTTGTGACTGCGGGTGGCTTGGTAACGATTTGGAGAACGCGTTGTTTGGCGGCAGCTTTCGCGAACTTATCCAAAGCAATGGGCTGCATCTTTTTTTGATCGATCCATGTTTTAATGCGGAGCGATCCAGCGTCGACGGCGGGCGAGTCTACTTCTACGACGTGCGCGTTGCCTTGCGAAAGGATCACCAGAAACTCGCCAGCGGAAGCTGTGTGATGGAGGTCGATAGGTTGGAGTTGCAAATGGCGATTAAGAAGTTCGATAGCGGGTTGCTCGTCGGTGCTCAGAGACAATTGCAATCGAATCGATTCCAAGACCTTCGCGACATCGTGGTGTCGTTGAGCTGGTGCAGGAGGCTTTATGTCGGATGGTAGTTGGGTTGGCGGAGCGGGCTTAGTGCTGGGTGTGGATGAGGCTGGGGTGCGTCGCAGATGAAGCTGGATACGAGAGACAAGTTCTTTAAATTGGTCGAGCGCGTCGACGGTTTTATCTTGTCGGCGTTTTAGTTGTTGGGAGTCTTTGTCTTTGGAGGAGTTGTCGAGATCGGCTTCGAGGGTTGCTTTTCGGTTGTCGAGAAAGGTTTGTTGGATCTTGAGGATTTCGTCCAAGGCAGCTTGGGTGTTTCCTTCGTCGAACAGAGAGCGAGCGTGCAGCAGGGGAGCAGCGACGCGGGATCCACGGAGTTGTTTGTAGAGTTCGGCAAAGGAATCATCGACGGACATGGTGAGGTGAGGGCGGAGGCGGAAAGAGATAAAGAGGACGCGTGGGAGGCGGAACGGGGAGTGGAAAGGGTGGGAATCTGTTGAAAACCATTATAATAATGTGGGTGGAGTGAACCTTGGCTAAACGGCGGATTTCGTTTACACTCGTGCGACGGAGTGCGAGAACCCGTAAGAGGGGGATCGCATTTCGCGAGATAGAAAAGAAGAAAGACAAAGAGAAAATCGGGCCGTAGCGCAGCCTGGCTAGCGCGCTACCTTGGGGTGGTAGAGGTCGTGGGTTCGAATCCCGCCGGTCCGACTAACGAAAACCCTGTATTTCCCATGGGATCTGCAGGGTTTTTTCGTTTTCTGTCTCCACTGTCCACATCGTCTAAATGGACAGGACGTGACTCTGGATGACACAAAATGACTGGTGTAGATGTAACCGGAGATGTAACAGATCGGTTACCGATAGGGAGTGACGGTAACGACTCGATGGCTGTAGCGGTATCAAGCAATCTGGCGTCCGTGTAGGTGTTCATCGTTAAGGAAATGTTGCTATGACGCATTGCTGCCTGGGCTACTCGTGGTGATACGCCTGCCAAAGATGGATGTGTGCCGAATGAATGGCGCAAGGCGTGGATATGGACCACGAATCCCTCAGAATCGATTTTGGGTATGCCGGCCGTTTTCAGGTCGCGATCAAGAATCCTAAGCAACCCAGCTGGTACGCAAAACACCAAATCGCTTGCTGCCTTTCCGGAACTCCATTGCCGAAGATCCGTGGCCAAATCAGACCGGAGCGCTACCGATGAACCCTTGCGGTTTTCAATCCTTGGTTACATCGTTGTATGACCGACCTTCGGTTATCAAAATTCCAACGAAATGACCGTCTCCTTCGACGTACCGATGAGAATGAATAACACCCGCAGGAATGTAGACGGATTTTGGACTTTCGACCAAGGTACTTTTTCCATCGAGTACAACTTCAACCCTAAGCCCCGTGAGGTCTTCGCGAGATCCAATCCAGCAATACATTTGATCAACAGTGTGTGCATGTGGTGTCACATGCGCTTCCGCATTGTCTACAGCTGTTAAACGACGATAAGCAGCAAATAGGCGTCCGGAAGGA
>CAIXME010000742.1 GCA_903920425.1 uncultured Pirellula sp.
ATCGATAACGTGGTTCGTTTCAATTTCGGAGACGCGGCTGCGAGAATTGACCGATTGGATCGCCAAAGGATGGTTTCGATTCGAGCAAACATCGCGGCTGGTTATGCGCTTGCTGATCGGGTCCAGGCCCTTCGGAAATTGGCTGAAGAGATTGGTGTGCCACCTGGCTTCGAAACACGAGTGCTCGGCCGAGGTCGAGAACTAGAGAGGACGATCGGAGAGTTTCGATGGACCTTTCTGTTGAGCTTCGTTTTCATGTACATCGTCCTGGCTGCTCAGTTCGAACACTTGGCTCACCCCTTTACCATTCTGTTCACTCTGCCTTTGTCGGTACCGTTTGGGTTGATCAGCCTTTACTGGGGTAACGAAACGCTCAATGTGTACTCGGGCCTCGGCGTATTGGTGTTGTTCGGCGTGGTGAAAAAAGCAGCGATCC
Source organism: uncultured Pirellula sp. (assembly GCA_903920425.1). Classification (GTDB taxonomy): domain Bacteria; phylum Planctomycetota; class Planctomycetia; order Pirellulales; family Pirellulaceae; genus JBKCUI01. The sequence continues at coordinate 437 of CAIXME010000742.1, forward strand.
TTCAAGTGGACTGTACCAATGCGCTTCGGCGCAAAGGTGTCGAGCGTGGACAGGCAATCTTGCAAGCAAACCGAGATAGATTGCGGCCCATTCTGATGACGACGATTTCCTTTGTGGCTGGCCTGTTGCCGTTGCTCATCGCGAGCGGACCCGGTTCGGAAGAACGTCGATCGATTGCGGTGCTTGCAACAGGCGGCCAGACGTTGTCGCTGTTGCTGACTTTGCTTGCTGTCCCGGTCCTCTACACGTATTTGGACGATCTCGGGATTTGGGTGAACAACCGCTTTCGACGTGCTCCAATTGATTAGACGTCGAATGCATCATGGTCGCCTTTCGCTCCGCGAAAGTTGCGTTCCGCACGAACACACTTTCGCAGAGCGAAAGGCGACCAAGAACGCTAACGAGTAATATCACTCGTTAGCGATTACTTCTTCCTAGCAAAGAAGAATAGAACAGCGCCCATCAACGCAAAGCATCCGACACCCAAGAGCTGGTAGCCCGCTCCGCCAAGCACCGCGCTCAAGCCATGCTCCGCGCTAATAGTTGCAAGCGCATCGGTAACGCTTTGGTTCACGGATAGAAGTGCGATCACAACTCCGGCCAAAGCACCGCCAGCGACGAGTCCTGTCGCAAACAAGCTGCCTTTGCCCAGTTCGTCATCGTCATGCGAAGCAGGAGCCGCATCTGGCTTTTTGCCGCGATTCTTGAGATAGTCCGCAAAGCCGCGAATTATTCCGCCGATCCAGATAGGCAGGGTTGTCGCGAGAGGCAGATACAGACCGACGGCAAAGGACAGGGATTTGATGCCGCAAAGCTCCATGGTGACAGCGATAAAGCAACCTGCCAAGACAAACTGCCAATCCAAGTTGAACGACAGCAATCCTTTGATGAGCGTCGCCATCAGTGTTGCTTGCGGCGCATTGTATTTTTCCCCGATGGCATGTTGGATACCATTGGCGAGCATCTCAGGGCTTGGGGTATCGAGGTACTTTACGGTAAAGCCGATTACCAGCGATGAAACGATGACGCCGATAAAGAGTGCGAGCTGCTGATAAACGGGAGTAGCTCCGACCAAGTATCCTGTTTTGAGGTCTTGGCTTGTGGCACCAGCGTTCGCGGCAGCAATGCACACCATGCTGCCGACGACCAACGCCATCGGTTCATAAAAGGTCCCCGTCCAGCCCATTCCGATGAACACCAGTGAGGTACCCATGATCGTTGCAATGGTCATGCCCGAGATCGGGCTGTTGGATGAGCCGATGATTCCGACGATCCGACTAGCTACGGTCACAAAGAAGAACCCAAAGATGATCACCAATAACCCGATCATTAACTTATTGACGAACGAATCGCCTGGTATACCTGGCAAGACCGCCATCAGGCCGATCATGACGAGGCTGCCGGCGATAACTACCAAAATGGAGAGATCGTTCTCGGTTCGAATACGGTTCTCGTTACCTCGTCGTCCCAGCGATCGAATCGCTTCCAAAAAAGAGGCGATGATGGTGGGCATCGTTTTGAGAAGCGTAATGAAACCGGCGGCCGCAACGGCTCCTGCTCCGATCTGGCGGATGTAAGCTCGATAGATGGCTTCGGCCGTATCCGCGAATTGCTTCGTTTCCGCATCCCAGCCGAACTTCTCTGGCTTGAACGAAAGCTTTACCAGCTGAGCGGCAATCGTTTCTTGAGGCACTAGTGTGGCCAAAAGAGGTGTGAAGCAAAAAGCTGCAAGCACACTGCCGGCAACCAAGATGCCAGCGATCTTTGGTCCGATGATGTAGCCAACGCCAAGGTACTCCGGGGTGATTTCGCCGGACACAGAAGCAGATGGGAGATACTTGTTAGCCTGACTGGTGACGAATCGCGGGGCTTCTGCAATCAGGTGAATCACCTTTTGGAGAAAAGCGTAAACGGCGGCAAATCCAAGTCCGAAAAAGGCCGTGGATGCAAGGCTGCCACCTTTTTCACCAGCGATCAGCACTTGAGCACATGCCGTCCCTTCAGGGTAAGGCAGAGTGTCGTGTTCGTTGACGATCAGTGGTCGTCTCAAGGGAATCATCATCAGTGTTCCCAAAATTCCCCCGAAGGTCGCGATCATCATGATGGTCCCGAATTGGAAGTAGCTTTCGCCGACATTCCCGTTCAGAAAGATGAAAGCCGGTAACGTGAACACAACGCCCGCGGCAACGCTTTCGCCTGCGGAACCGCATGTTTGAATGATGTTGTTTTCGAGAATACTGGTTCGCAAAAATCGCTTGCCGATGGAAATCGCCAATACGGCGATAGGGATAGATGCCGATACCGTCAGTCCTGCCTTGAGCGCAAGGTAAACCGTTGAAGCTCCGAACAAGATGCCGAAAATGGAGCCCAAGGCGATAGCCCGAAGGGTGAACTCTGGCACGCTGTGGTCGTCCGCCGAGACGTAAGGCTGGAAGTTCTTTTCCCCAGCTGGAATAGTCTGCTCTGCCACGGGAATTTCCTCGCAATTCAGCATCAGTGTATTTGAATGGTCAACGAACGAAGGGCATCGGGCCAATCGATCTTTCGAGATTGTGCCTCTTTACAGCGGACGCCGCAACCATACTATTCGTGCAAACTTCATAGAAATCCGTCTCTTGTCCAAGCCCTGCTCGGTACCGTACACTGCGTGCCGTCTTGAATCAGGCAACCGAAAAACACTCTTTCCATCATGACCCAACGACAACGTCAAGAAGCCGCCATGAGCGCGCTGCGGATGATCCCAACCAAGTGGGGAATCGCGATCGTCGCTTTGCTCATCGGCTACGTTCTACTACAGCCAAAGCTCAATGAATGGTTTGGCCTGAGCTTGCCAAGCCTTTCCAATGCAGTAGACGATCGAAAAGCGACTCCTCCTAAATCCACGTCACCCAGCAAGTCAGAAAATGAGTCTGATCGTGATGAGCAAGGCGAAAAGGGAGACAAATCGACCAAGTCAAAAACGACCGAGAAAGCATCATCGTCGGCTAAGGTGAGCGAAGGGCAGTTAAGCTCTAGCGCGAAAACACCGCCCCTCGCACAGCCCACAAAGCCTTCTCGCGACCAAGCCGAACCTGAAGCCAAGCCTGAACCTAAACCAAAGACCAGTTCGAAAGCCGCAGCCAAAACCGGAGCCGAAACGAACGACAAAAAGTTCGGACTGCTCGTCGATATGGGGCGAGATCGATTCAAGTCTCCCGAAGGTTTGATCTATGGCCCCGGATCGGAGGAAGGGCACCGATTAAATCACATCGAGCGGCACTTAGAGGATCAGCCTAATAGACCCGGTTCGCATGGAGTATTTGATGGGGAGATGAAAGCGTTCTTGGAGGCCATCGACGATGCTTACGCGAGGGCAAAGAAGGGGGCGAAGGGAACCAAGAAAACCAATGATGACGGTGCGATCGTATACGAAGCCTCTTTCGAAAAGCCGATCGGGTTTCTCGGCGGCCAAGAGGGCAAACGGAAACGCAATCCCGCTTTGAAAAAGTTAAGAATCGTTGTTCGCGGCGAATCTGTTATCACTGCCTTTCCCTTCTAAGCGACAACGGTATCAACATGCAATCTCAAATCATCTATGTGAAGTCGTGCCCGATTTGTGGCGATGGGCTGTGTCGGATCCGAGTATGTCTCCATGATCAAGTCGTGACGGGTTTGGTCCTCTGCGACGAATGCGAATCGATGTGGAAGGACCCGGGTATGCAGGAGCGTTTGGCGCGAGACGCAAATGATTGCGACCCGCGGTGCCCAGATTGTTCCGAATCACTCTGGGGCGAAAACGCACATTGGGCCAACGTGGGAGAAGTGTGCTTGTTGGGCTGGTTCGATCGCGTCCACATCGTGCGGGACTAGATGGTTTGGATGTGGTA
>CAIXME010000743.1 GCA_903920425.1 uncultured Pirellula sp.
AAAACAGGTCAAGAACTGCTGGAGCATGTTGGATGAATCGCATTCAGGGAATGCAAGATCGGAACCGACAACTACCACAATCGCTTGCTGCTTGATTTCTCGCGTGCAGTCCAAGTCGATGGAATGCTCAAGACCCATTTTGCTCATGCTTGCACATCCCCATTTAAGTCCCTAGGAAAACTGGTCCAGTTGGCTTCGTCTGGAGGAAATCCCATGTCGACTATGAAACCATCGTTACCCGTTATCGATCCCCCACGCTCCGCACCGAACATGGTGGAAAGCCTTGCCCCCCCAAGTTCGTCGCAAAAAAGTAGGCTCACGAATAGCCCTCGTGCCAATATGGCCCTTCGTACCGTGCGTCGTGCTCCACGGTTCATCGCCACAATCTTAAAGCAGCGGTGGCAATGCGACACGGGTCCACATAGCCTCACGCACACGACTACGTTCAAGTGCAACTACCATTGCAAGGAAATTTGCGACTCCCCGCTGGTTCATCAAGCCATGCAAAAGAGGCCAAATGGCCATGATCTTTCCACAGAGGAAATCAAAAGCATCTACGCTCAATTGCCAGTGATGGACTATGTGAGATTCACCGGCGGCGAGCCAACTCTTCGCCAAGATTTCATTGAACTTTCTCATCTTGCTGAGCAATACCTAAAGCCGATCGTGATCCACATGACGACAAATGCTTCACTTCCGGAACACGTTGTGCAATTTGCGGTCGAGCGACCAGTTCACGTGCCCCTCGACTTGATGATCTCGATCGACGGAGTGGATGAAAAGCATTGTGCTTCCCGTCATCATCATCGTGCCTTTGAGCGTTGCATGGAAACCGTTCGCGAATTAGCACCACGTCAACGAGAACTCAAACTCAATATTCGGATCAATCAAACGATCGCCGACTCAGACGGGATCGAGCACTACCGCAAGCTTCATGATCTACTCAAGACCTTTCAAGTTCGACATCAGATTGTCATGGCTTACAGTGCAAGCGCGACATATGCCGTGGAGCGAGATAAGTCTTATGCGCCGACTCGAGAAGAACTATTCACACCCGTTGGCGAATTCCAAGCAAGCGAATTGGAGCAGTTCTTTCAGGAGGTACGCCAAGATGTGCAAAAGGAATTGAGTGGACCTGAAAAGTGGATCCAACAATACTATTTGGATGGAATCCGCTCTCGGATGCTACGAAACGAACCATCCCCCAACCCATCGTGCGTCGCGTTAAGCTCGCACCTTCGCGTTTTTCCCAACGGTGATGTCCCTACATGCCAATTCAATAGCCATGTCGTTGGCAATTTGCGTCTCCAACGCTTTGAGGAAGTATGGCGTAGCGCAGAACGCAAAGCGCAACACGCATGGGTGCAGCGTTGTACGGGATGCTGGGCGGGGTGCGAAGTCCAACCGAGCGCTGCCTACACAGGCGATCTGATTTTGCACCAGCTTATTCGACGATAAGAAGTTTCTAAACACAACCAATCGCGGGTGAACCTGAAACAACAACGGGAGCTAGCCTTGAGACCGCTACCTCCCGTTGTCGGATTCCATGATAGGTTACTGTCTATTCACCGATCAAACTCTTGAGTCGCTCACCAACAATCTCTGCTTTCCTGGATATGCGAGATTGCTCGTCCTTTTCAAGCTCTTCTATTCGCTCTCGCAGTTCGCGAATCTCCATTTGCTTTACGCTTCGTTGGGCATCGAACTGCAAAGCGAGCAGGTTTTCCAATTGAGAAATAGACTCCTTGCGTGCCTCTGAGCTTTTCGCGTTCTGAACGGCAGTCAATGCATCGACCAGCAACTTGGATTTGTTGGTCGCACCAGCAAGCGTTGGATCGCTTCCTGCAGTCGGCGATTCGAACCGTTTAGTTAACGCTTGCTTATCCCTTATGACGTCGCCTCGCCGTTTCGTAGCTTGAAAATATGCATTGAGGAGCCCAACCGCTGGCGAATAGATGGTATTCAAATCTGGCTTGGACTCATCCACTTTGGGATCATGTTGCACGATCGCTAAGAATCCACTCTCCCCCACGATAAATTGCGATCGCTTGGAGGAACCGCTTTCGACTCTTTCGGGGATCGGCGAGTCAGCCAAACTATATGCCTCTGCCAGTTTTGGGTTAAACCCTAGCCCTTTGCTCTTGTTAACGAGCAAGGAGATCTCCTCCAGTTGTACGTTTACGTTCTGTGCAAAGACGATTGCCAAATGGTCTACCTTTGTCCTCATATCGTCCAGCTGTGTGTAACTGCCAATCTGATACAACGGCTGACTGAATCCGGGAATTCGTAGGCCCAATTGGAATAGTCCTTCTTGAACGCCCATGCCGCCACCTCCCATGCCGCCAGGTCCCATTCCGCCCATTCCGCCCATACCGCCGCCTCCCATGCCTCCCATGCCGCCGCCGAAGACCATATGCACCGATGTTTGCTCTGATGACGCTTCGTCTTCGATGACGTCCTGTACGTAGATTTCATGTACAAGAGACTCTTGCGCCGCATTTTGAAACCAATCGCCCTCGGGTGGGTCGAAAAGGGTTGCTAACGTCGCCAGAACTGGCGTGCCTCTTCCGCCCGAGGAACCATCCTTTGTTAAGACGACAGCCGCAGCACTTTGGATATGAGCCAGAACACCTGACACTTTGATGGCATAGGTCAATCGAACAACACCTCGCATTTTGCGATGAAAATCGGGGGAAGGGGTGAAGCCGCCAATCATGCCGCCTCCATCTTCGCTCGCCCCGCCTCCAATGCCACCATAACCTCCACTTGCGCCGGGGTTTCCGCCTCCACCAAGCGACTGTTCCGATGTGCCCCCTGGACCGGATCCCAACTGGCCGAAGCTCATTTGTGACGTCGACAACGCTGCCAGCAACAACCCCGCTCTCACTGCCTTAACATGCCAAGTAAATCGCTTCATTTTCGCTCTCGCTTTCCAGGTTAAATTCATTCTTTCTCTTCGTCTCCCATCGTGGGCGATTCGATCCTGTCGATCGCCAACTCTAACT
>CAIXME010000744.1 GCA_903920425.1 uncultured Pirellula sp.
ACATCCCATCCTACCACATGACGCAAAACTCGCGACTCGAAACAGTTCCGTTCACGCTACTTGGACACTTTTTGGTCCACGCGAGGAGGAATGGGAGCCCCGGGCTTAAAAAACGTGGCATCTAGCATGCCCGGACCAACCCGAGCCTGCCCAGACGAGCACAATATCGCTTGTTTCCTCTACACGGGTTCGATCATCCGGGTTCAGCTGGCGCGGCACTGAAACGGTCGGTTTGCCACGCAGCCCCCAAAGCAAGATGGGTCTGGAGCACCGAACCATCGGGGTACAGAGAGCCCCTACCAGCTCCGCCGGGGCTACCCGCGTGGGCGAAGCAATTGCAGGATCGTACTTTCGGACTCGGTGTCTGGCATTTGGTAAGCCGCAACGCGTCGCAATTCGATGTTCTTGAGAACCCCTTTGTGCCGTGCCTCGCCGCGTTCGTCCACCCACTTTGGGCCCTTGATGGCGAGCAACCGACGGAACTTGTGCCAATCATCCTGCAGCCAAGTGCATAGCCGCACCAATGGGCCAACTGCTCTGGCGGTCAATGAATCGTATCGGAAATCTTCCAGCACCTTTTGAACACTCAGCGGATGAACCGGGATGTTGAGCTTGAGATGATCGACTACGCGAGTCATGACCGTCGCCTTTTTGGCAACACTATCGCACAACGTCACTTCGACATCCGGCCTAAGGATTGCCACCAAAATACCGGGCACTCCTCCTCCTGTACCAATATCCAAAATCTCTTCATTCGGATCGATCAATTTGGCCAAATGCCAAGCGTCCAGCAAGTCTCGTTTGACGAAAAGCTCAGGAGTCGTGTGCCGCGTCAAATTGATGCTCTGGTTCCAAGACCAGATCTGCATACAGTATTCACCGAGCGCATTCCACTTTTCGTCCGAAATGTCATCGATCGCGATCAGCTCAGCCTGCTGCTTCATTTGGACTAGTAACTCGGCCAAATCCCCCTGAAACATGGCCGGCCGCTCCCGCTTGAGCCCCGGCGTAGCTGTGCCGAAAGGAGAATCACCAGATGCATCCGCTGGTTCGTAATCGTCCGAGTTTGACAAGTTCAAGTCTGAATTCATAAAGTACTATTTTGACCGAAAAGTTAATCGAACCATCAAGTGTAACCACGCGATGCCTCTCCTTACAGGCTTAATTGTCGGCTTTGAGGTACAATTGCGAAACGGCATTCCCGACAACCGACTGGTGTAGCTATGCAAAATCGAACTACCGTCATCCGATTCGACCTACGGCTTTTCTCACGAATCGTTGGCATAACGCTGGTCTGTTGCTCGGTTTTCTTTTCGGCGTATTCCGCGCTGGGCCAGAATGTCGCCCGGGATCGATTCGCTATCGATGTGATCAATCTGAAGTCGAAAAAGCAGATTCGAGGCATCGTGCTGAATCCTGCCGGCAACGATGATCTTCGGATCGTTGTTTCCCGAGAGTGGCTTCAGAAAAATGACCGCGCACTCTGCAAAACCTTAGATGAACAAGCCTCGCAAGAACTGCGAGTCTCCCGAACCGAACTTCGCGACCGAATTGCGAATTGGAAAGCGACCGGAAAGAACGCCGGTTTGGATTTCCACATGCAATCGGAACTGGAACGAGCCGAAAAGATGGTGCAGGAACTCGACAACCCACCAGCCGCCGTTCAAGCTCCGCAGTTTCATATCGTTACGGTGAAACGGCCGCTCGTGGCCTCCTATTTCTTATCAAACCAGGCGAACCACAATATCGCGATGTGGGGCTGGAGCTCAGGAATCCCTCTCATCGAAACCAGCAGTCCGGCGGAGATCACTCGCGAGCTCAAAAAACAGAACATCGACCCAAGCCAACCTGCCCCGGAGATATCCGATCATTTGGCTCCTGGTCGCGATACGGACGACCAATGGGATATACGTATGGCGATCGTTTCCCAAGGACTTGGAGAATCGATCTCCTTTCAAGGCTCCGGGGACTTGATGATACGAGTAGGAGCGGAAACGGCCGACGCAAACGTAAACGCGATCATGGGCCAGCTCATGCAGTCTCAAGTCGACGCGCTCTTGAAAGAACTTTCTGGCCAATCCAAAAAGTCCTCAACCAAAGATGGCATTCCAGCTTGGGCTAAAGCAGCCATTACCCAGGCCGACAAGATACCTGCAACTCACTTTAGAGCCACTCAAGTCGATTTGGATCCGCTGGGAGAACGCGCGACGGTCGAATCAATCTTCATGGTGAAACTAGCGTCTGGTCAGTGGAAACTCGTTTGGCGAGCAAGTGCGGATGAGTCCCCCGCCGAGCAGAAAGAAGACGCGATCAAACGCATAGCCAACGATCCCCAAATCATCGCGATCAAAGAGCAATTCAGCGATAATGCCGGTGCCGCGCAGTCTCTGGATCGCGCGATTCGATTCGGTGCAGCGACCGATTCTGCTCTCAACACGGTCAACGATGAGTACATGCAGTTCGTATCAAAATTCCTAAAGCACCTCGATTACCCGAGATTCTAATTCGTCGAGCAGCACTCAGCACAACCAGAAGCGTCAGCGAGGGACTCCACTAGCGCTTACATGCAACCAAGAAGAAGCCTCACACAGAGCCACCAAGCCACAGAGATTTCAAAAATCCATATCGCTTTCAACTCTCCTCTGTGTCTCTGTGTCTCTGTGGTGAAAAAAATCGAGCCTGAACACAAAGATCACGCCCCGGCGAGTGAGCGCTAACGCATCGGGTTATGATACTGTCATCAAGTCATTCGGAACGAACGACTCAAGATCACTGTCGGTATCGCCAACGAGCAGACCAGGATTCCAGCGATATTAGTGCCGAACTGCAACGCAATAGCGGCATCCAAAAAGATGATGCTCAATATTGCTTGCTTGATCGCCGGAAC
>CAIXME010000745.1 GCA_903920425.1 uncultured Pirellula sp.
CGAGGAAACTCATGTAAATCGGATGCCGCATCCAGTGGTAGGCTCCTCGCAGAACAAATTCCCGTCGCGGTGGCTTGGCCTGGATCATCCAGTACCACCATTGCGTGAGGCCGGTTTGGTAGCCCATCCCAGTCAAGTAGAGGCTGTAGAACAAGGCGATCCAGGAACCGTAGAAGCCACACAGGATCAGAAATTCGCTGACGCCTGATGCCTTCCATAGCGTTGTGGAGGTCGTCCCCCACATGCGAAACATGATCCAAAGCGAAACGCAGGTGACACTGCAGTGTAAGCACCCCAAAAGTCCCGCCGGCATCCATCGCTTCAATAGCTTCTGAGTGGCAGGAACGATGAGCACGCTATGAGGGAGCGCAAAGCCAACAGCGAGGCAAGCGTCAAGCCAGAGCCAGTGCTGCGATGCGTGCGAGCCGCCGTACCGCAAGAACAAGAATAGCTGAACCACCGTGGCAAGAAAAAAAAGCTGTGTACCGATACCAAAGGCAATTCCGACAGCTCTCCCTGCTGTAATGGATGGCAATCCGATTGCGTTGTGCTGGGGCGCTGTGATGGACTTGGAAAGCGAATGTTCTGGCATGAATGCGATTCGTTAGCGTATGGATCGGGATTAACTGCGAGGCTTCTCTGCAACGAAGTATCCGTACTCCATTGCACCCGAGTTGTAAGCATTGAGGATGGCGTCAAAATGATCGAGGAACAGAACGTGATTCTTGCCGAGTACTTTCGCCAAGTATCGCACTCCGGTCTTCTCGACTCGTTTGCGGCAAATCTCCCAGGTCTGTTTAACTTGATCGGTCCAAATGCCGGTGGCGGTGACTTTTAGGCCAGCTTGTTCGAACCAACGGATGTAGTCGGATTGGCTTCCGAGAGATGGGCAAAACATCCCTTCGCATACCTTCATGGCTTGGTTGGCGTGTTCCTCGCTCATCGGAGGTTCGCCAGCAAGCCATGCGCACAAAGCAAATCGCCCCCCTGGTTTCAGCCAACTGCCTGCTTTGGCAAAGAATGCCGGCTTATCAAAGAGATGTTCCGTGCATTCGATACTCCAAACAACATCTGCCGACCCGGTTGGAAACTGAATCGCTTCTGCGTCTTCGCAGCGAAACTTGGGGCGAGGTTGAACGCGTTTGATGGCCGCGCTCGTCGTTGCCCATTGCCTTTGTACGGGGCTAAGCGTAACACCAGTAACCTGACAACGCAGGTTTTGGGCAAGCCATATGCTGGACCCTCCCATGCCGCAACCGATATCGTACAGGACCGATTCTGGTTGGATGCTGGCTAGCTTTGCAAGTGTTTCAGTCAGCTGAATTTGAGCGACGGCTGGCGATTCGTTCGCATGCCACAACCCATGATGGATGTGTGGCCCCCACATCAACCGATAGAAAAGCGTGCTGATGTCGTAGTGATTTCGAATCACTGTCTTTTTTATGTTCGGACATTCGATCATGATTCTGGGACCACCCAAACGTCACCGTAAATGGTGAGTTCGTCGGTAACGCCCACTGCACCAAGCATCTTTGAAAAAGGTTTGATTCCGTAATCGGATTGCAATATTTTGAATCCGCCGCGTATGTGGTGCCAACCGTCCTTCTCTTCGAGATCGCAGACGATTTCGATTCGACGGGTTTTTTCATGGAGCGTAAAGTCGCCCACGAGAGAATACTCAGGAAGCTGTCGCTTGCTCTTGGAGTTTTTAGCAACAACCTTAACGTGCTCAAATTTAGCCGAAGGGTACTTCTTGACGTTTAGTATTTCGGCCCCCAGCATGTTCGCGTTGACCTTTTGACGCGTGGGTTCGTCCGTGGTTCCCTCGAGCCCCAAGTATTTTCTGCCCTTGGGTGTGTCGGCATCAAATGAGGTCATATTGAAAACCAGCGAACCCTCTTTGCCATCCTTGAGGAATAGCGATCCACTCGAAAGCTTGCCTTCTACAGAGTGTTGGTGGCCAACGACCCCTGTCTTGTCTACAAAAATAAAGACGCGACTATGTTCTGTATTAACACTTCCGGGTGCCGGTCGTTCCTGTCCAATTGCATTGCAAGCAATACAAAGAACGAAGCAAAACAGCAAGGATAATGCCAATCGACGAGTACAAGGATAGAACCTTTGATAGGCACGCGACGCAACTGTTCCATGCGATTTGTTTGCATGTTGAAACGGATGCATTTTCGAAAATCCTTTTTTGCGTGTACAATAAGCCGTTCCGTAGCGCGGACACTCCCGCGAGACCTGAGTGTCGTTGGACTCTGATGATACCACGATTGGTACGTTTGAAACACC